>JBAWCX010000713.1:0-4466 GCA_049590495.1 Binatus sp. (SeqCode) | reverse complement strand
CGTCAACAGCAACGCGCCGAGCGCCGGCGGCATCGCGAGCATCCGGCGCGCCGCGGACGGGACAGGCACCGACATTTGCGCCGTGCCGTGCGCGCCCGCGACGTTTATCAGCACGCGCATCGAGCCGTACTCCATCAGCCATAGGCTCGAGGTGAAGAGATGCTTGTCGATAGGCGAGCGCTGCGCCATGTCGGGGACGGGAGCATAGTGCGAGCCTGCGCCGGCCAAGCGCGTCACCGCGGTGGTGACCTGACGCACGTCGTCGGAGTCGGCGCGAATCTGCACGTCGGCGACGCCGGGGATCACGGCGGGAACGTTGACCGTCACGAACAGGTGATACGGACCCGCGTCGCCTTCGTAAAAGACGTTGGGACTGCCGACGTGCGCATTCGCGGGAACTGAGAGCAGCAGCGCGGCGACAGCGAGCATCGCGGCGCGCCGCAGGGACCGCATCGAAAGAGAGCGGCGCACGTCAGCGGCGCACGGTGCGCATCCAGTTGCCGAGCGCCATCCCGAGCGAGCAGAAGATGATCGACATCACGAGCGCGATCGCCATTCCTGCCGCGAATGCGCCGGAAGTCTTGTCCAGCTCGAAATGGTAGGGGTTGTAGAGCACAACGGCCGGGTCGAAAAATGCGAAATAGTTGGCGCCGAAGATCGGATTGCGCGCGGAGGGCGAGATCAGGAGGTCCGCGAAGGGCCACTGCGCCGCGACGAATGCCGCGATGAAGACGCCTCCCGCGGCGAGCGCGGATTTCCAGCTGCCCCAATTCGCGCCCATCCGGGCCCGCAGGAGATCGAGCGCGAATGCGGGCGCGATCAACAGCACCGGGAACCATAGCGGAACCATGTGCGTGATGTTCTGGTAGACAGGGCCGAGCTTGGGCGAAGCGGGAAACAGCGGGAAAATCCACAGCCCCGCGAGAAACAGGGAAGTGTAGATGGCGGCCATCGTGGTGGCAGGCCAGCGATTCTTCGAGACGACGGAGATCGCGATCAAGGCGACGGGAAACGAGGTTGCCACCGCGCGATAGAACTCCGAGTTGTGCATGAATTCCATCGGCGTCGATTCGAGGATGAACAGCGCGGAGCCTGCCACCTCGATGCCACCTACCAGGAGCAGCAGCCAGTCGAGCTTGCGCTGATAGGCGCCGGACGCTCGATTAAGATGCGCGCACACCAGCAGCATCGCGCCAAGCTCGATCATGAGCTCGCCGATACCCAGCATCGAATGCGGCAGGCTTACGATTTTGACGTCCAGTCCATAGGCGTTGTGCCACCAGTTGTCGAACGGCGCCGAGGTGAGCATCGCGAATCCGCCCCACGCCGCCATGAAACATCCGAGCGGCCCGCGGAAGCCCCAAACCGAGATACTCGCGTCCTTAGCTTCCTGCGAGGTGCCGAAGGTGGTCGACAGAATCGCGTAGCCGCTGGCAATACCGGCCAGCACGCCGGCGAGGTAGATCATCATGTGCGCGGGAGTCCAGAAAGTGTCGCGGCCAATCGAGATATGCCACGAAATGTCCCAATAGCCACCGAACATGTCGGCGGCGGTCGCGGCGGCGAGGCACCAGACGTACCACGGAATCGACGCGGTGCGCTCGGCGACGACGCTGCGGACGTCGGCGCGCTCGCGAAGGTCAAAGGTTGCGGCAGTTCCCATGGCTATTGCTCCGCGACGAATTATATCGCTATCCAGTGCGAACGCCCACCGGATGCGAACTTCAGCCGGGTTGCTTGTCGAACTTTGGTAGATCGTCGCGGACGGGGGCCCACGGCGGGGCGCTCTTCATGAACACCTGCATCATCGGCTTGAAGTGCGATTGATCGTCGAGGCTGCCGGCCTTCAGGGCGACGAAGTCCGCCATCGCGGGCAGCAACGACAGAATCGGCGAGCCGCAATTCGGGCAGAAGCCACGGCTGACCTTGTTGCCGCTATCGCCGATGACTTCGTAGTGCTTCAGCTCGCCGCTGAGCTTGAAGGCCGCCTTTGGCACCAGCAGTACCGAGGCCATCGAGGTGCCGGTCGAGTGCTGACAGTCGGTGCAATAGCAGTTGGCGGCCATGATGGGATCGGCCGAGCATTCGTATCGAACTGCGCCGCACGCGCATCCGCCTGTCACCGATGGCATCGTAGGTTTCCTCCTGTGTCTTCGTACAATCTCGCAATGGCGGTCTGAGGATCAAGGGACAAGAACCTAACCCCTAACCCCTTCCCTCACCCCAGGCGCGGACGCCGTTCCCTCTCCCGCGGAGCGGGCCAGGGTAATTTGGTACTGCAGCCGGACATAGAGGGGAAGGGGAACCGGAGTTGTGACGCCGCCCAAGGTCAGGATTCCGCGCATCGACGCGTGCTTCTCCGACAAGTGGAGCGACTGGGTAATCGAAAAGTGGACCATCAGCACCAACTGCCGCGGGCTGATCGACAACGTTGCGGACATGGCGCACTTTCCGGTCGTGCACGGCACACCGGTCGACTACTTCGCCAACATATTCCAGGGTCATAAGGCGACGCAGATCATGTCCCAGAGGAAGTGGGCAAGCGGCAAGTCGTCGAGCTGAACGCAGGATTGCGTGAGCCTCCAGCACCGCATCACATGTTCGAGGACTAGTTCGCACAGCGATAGTTTGTGAATCTGCGTTTAGTGCAGAGGCAGAATCCAGAATCGCGCGCGGAATAGCGCGCTGTATAAGGACCCTCACCTTCATCCTCTCCCTTACAGGGAGAGGGGAAGACCGGTGGGCGTGGTGACCGACGCGAGCTGACCCTAACCCCTAACCCCTTCCACAGAAAGAATGGGGAAGGGGGATAGAGACGGCGGGAGTCGTGCCGTCCTATCCCCCTCGCCCCCTTTCCAGAATGGAAAGGGGGAACAGAAACACGGCACGGTGCGTATCGCAGTTATCGACGCCTTGGCGTAGATGAGTAGGATGCGCAAGGCGGCTCGGCGGGGCAGAGCGACTCGCCTACTTTCAGCTCAGTCTCGTTGTCGTTGGCGGAGTTCAGCGATCTGGTCGCGGCGATCTACGAAGGTCCGCTGGAGGCCGTGCCGTGGAAAGGCGCGCTCGACCTTCTCCGGCGTCATCTGCGGGCCAGCTATGTCACATTGATGTTGCAGCCGCCGTCGGCTGATCGCGAGGCTTTGATGGTGAACTCGGCCGGTGATTTGCCGATCACTCGCGAAGCCGAATACAACAAGCACTACTACGCGCTGGATCCCTTCGTCGATTTGCCGCAGGACACAGTCGTCACGGTGAATGAACTGATCGGCGACGCGAACTGGCGCGAGAGCGAGTTCTACAAGCAGTTCCTGAAGCCGCTCGACATCCTGCACGCGCTCTCGCGATCGAAGTTAAGCCGCCCGCGGGGCATTTCACGCCGCACTCGATCGACCACGACTTTCTGCTCTTCGCGGGCGGCAGCGGCATCACGCCTATCTTCTCGATTGTCCGGTCCGCGCTCATCGCGGGTCGCGGCCGTCTCTACCTTATATATGCGAACCGCGACGAGCAGTCGGTGATTTACCGCGATCTATTGAACGCGCTCGCGAATCAGCATCCGACTCGGCTGCATGTGATTCATTTGCTCGACTCAGTTCAGGGTTTGGCGGCGATCGCGCAGGTCGCGGAACTCGCGCGGCCCTCGACTGGCGCGGATTGCTACGTATGCGGTCCCGAGGCGTTCATGGACTGTGCGCTCGAAGCGATTCGCCGGCTCAACGTCGCGCCGTCGCGAATTCACCTCGAGCGCTTCGTCTCCCTGCCCGACGAGGAAGACGCGGCGCCCGTGGTCGAGACGGGTCCGAATGGCGAAATCCGTCTCGAAGTCGAGCTCGACGGAGTGCATCACGAGCTGAGCTACTCGCGCGGCGAGCCGCTTCTCGACGCGATGCTGCGCTCCGGACTGAAGGCGCCGCACTCATGTCAGAGCGGTGCATGCGGGTCTTGCATGTGCACGCTCGAGGCGGGCGAGGTCCATTTGCGCCACAACCAGGTGTTGGACAAGAACGACCTCAAGCAGGGTTGGATACTCGTGTGCCAGGCGATAGCGGACAGCGCGACGGTCCGAGTCCGCTTTCCGGATTGAACCACAGGAGCGTCATTTATCATGTCTAGCTTCCTGATTTGAGGTCAAAACCTCTGGTCAAAAGAGCAGCAAAATGCTACAACTTGACCGTACAGGAGGCTGCTATGGCGCAGATTCTCAAGTTTAGGCGCACCAAAAGCTCTTCAGAGCCGTCCAGGCGGGAGATGTGGCGTCGATTCCGCGATGACCGGCCGCTGCGGCAGATCAACCAAATTAGCGATCACGAGATGGCATTGCTCGAGCGCACCGCGCTGCTCGGAGAATTCCACTCCACGGAAGACCTGCTTTTCGTGCTCAAGGCGATCCGCGGCGGGGCGTCCGCTGAGCTACAGAACGATGATCGCATCCAGCGCGGCGATTAGCCGTTGCGGAGCTAGTC
>JBAWCX010000712.1:0-3571 GCA_049590495.1 Binatus sp. (SeqCode) | reverse complement strand
GCCCCGAGTATGCCTTGATTGCAGTGCGTTTTCATCAAGCCGATCATGCTTGCTCGCACTGCACAGCGGGAAAGCGCGGGATTTGCGAGCGACGAACGCCTAATCGTTCTGCGATGAGTCCTTAATTTCTTAACTCAGCTCCGTCAGGCGGATGACGTTTTGACGGAGCCAACCCTTTGCGGGTCCGTTCGCGATTGGGCCGCCAAGCGACCGGGCACTAGACGCAGATACGACGACTGCCTCCTGCGATGCGGCAACGGCTGCGGCTTTGCCGCAATCCGAGGCGCTTCGATACGGCCGATCGTCGTCGGCGGGAGCGACAGACGCTCTGAGATTATCTTCCAAGTCTTGAGGTTGAACGGGATTCCGCAGTGGCTCGAGTCGACTTCGATACATTCGATCTTCGGACCGTGCTCAAGACAACTGTGCCATTCGACTATCCCGTCGGACCTGCTGTAGACGATCGTTTCCGGAACCTCGGGCGGTGCTTCGGGAAGATCGATTCCGCAGGTCGCGCACGGCGAACCCATCGAATCCACGCATCGCGAATGCATCAGGCTCATCGCCGCGATAAAGGGCCGCAGAAATGGAGTCGCGTGCTCCGGAGAATGTTTGATTGGAGCGCCGAGCAGGATCGCTCGCTCGACCAAAGCTGGATCGCGCCGGGCGACTTCGCGTGCGTAAATTCCGCCCAGGCTGTGGCCGATCAGCACGACTTTGCGGCCAGTCTTGAGGGCCACCTCATGAAGCTTCGCGGTGAGCCGATCCAAAGTCTTGTGTGGGCAGTCGGCGTTCATCCAGATCCCTGAATAGAACACCCGATGTCCGGCCGACCGCAGGCGCTCGCCGAGAGGATAAAGGCTTGCGTCATTGGCCATAAAGCCCGGAATAAGAAGAACTGGATGCCAATTGGCAGAGGCTTGGTGCGGGTTTCTATCCGCCATCGCGTCGCACTGGAACCGCAGAAACTCAGCGACGACGCGTGCTTCCCCGATGATTTCGGTGAGACCCAGTTTGGGGAGTTCCGGCATTCATCATCACATCCTTCATTAGTTTAGACGCTTACTTTCGAAAGCCTCTTCAAATAAGAGGGGAGCATAGGTTGTGCCCGGGACTTCATAGCAAATCCGGCCTTTTTCCGCTCCAGGGTTTTTTCGAAATGCCACAAAAGTCGCAATTTGCGTTTGCGCGTTTCCGAAAACCCCGAAAGCACAGAAATATCCAGCGGGAAACCGGACGACCTGGGTTGGCGCGCGAAGTTGGCCTCAAAGGTTCGTAGGAAACGTGCATTCGCTAATTTCCTACTTTCGCCATTCTCCATCGAGGAATTTAACGGAGTGCCTGCGCACGGCCCGCACGGAAACGGTTCATAGCACGCGGGCGAGGGTGAAGACGTCTACGCTGGTTGCGCCTGCTGCGAGCAGGACGCGGGCGCATTCGTCCACGGTGGCGCCTGTGGTCATCACGTCGTCGACGATCAGCACGCGGCGGTTCTGGACGCGCTCGGAATGTGTCACGGCGAAGGCGCGACGGACGTTCTTGATGCGCTCGTCGTGGTGACGCGAGGTCTGCGGAGTGGTGAAGCGCCGGCGCGCCATCGCAGTCGTATCTAGAGGAAGGTCGAGACGGCGTGCGACTTCCGCGGCGAGGAGAGCGGCCTGGTTGAATCCGCGCCACCATAGGCGGCGCCAATGCAGGGGGACCGGGATGACGACGTCGTAGTCGCTGGCCGACAGTGGCAGCTCGTCGCCCAGGTATTCCGCGAGCGCGCGGCCGACGGATTGATCGAGGCCGTACTTGTGACGGCGAATCAGCGCGGGCAGGCTGCCGGGTTCGTCCTCGGCGGTGGTTCGATAGCGCGCGATAGTCCGCGCGATTCGATAGCGCGGCGGATGCGCGAGGCATCGGGCGCATCGCGACGCGTCGCTGACCGCGGACTCGAGCGGTCCGCCGCAGACTTCGCAGCGCGGATCCGGCATTCGCTCGACGCGTGCCACGCATTCAGCGCAAACGCGCTTTTGTTGGCCGGCTCCCGATTCGAGCGAAGTTCCACACGCGGTGCATCGGGGCGGATAGAGAAAGTCGAGTACCGTCGAAATGTTTTGCGAGAACGTTTGGGCGAGCGCGGGCATATATGATTGATGCGTCCGGCGGCGTCCAAACTCAAGGGGGTTGTGGTATACAGAAAAGCATGAGCGGACCGCTTGACGGGATTCGAATAATCGATTGGACGATCTGGCAGCAGGGGCCGGTCGCCACGCAGATGCTCGCGGACCTGGGCGCCGAGGTTATCAAGATCGAGGAGCGCGAGCGGGGCGACCCGGGGCGGGGAATCACGGCGGTTGCGGGCAGCGCGACGGTCAGGGGCGGGCGCAACTATTATTTCGAGGCCAACAACAAGCACAAGAGGAGTGTCGCGCTGAACCTGAAACAGCCGGAGGGGCGCGAGATCGTGCATCGGCTGGCGGCGCACAGCGACGTATTCGTGCAGAACTTTCGCAAGGGCGTCGCGAATCGGCTGGGGCTCGGCTATGCGGACCTCGCCACGCTCAACCCGCGAATTATCTATGCGAGCGCGTCCGGCTACGGACCCGAGGGGCCAGACAGCGGCGAGCCGTCGTTCGACTACCTTGGGCAGGCGCGCTCGGGAATCATGAACGCGGTCGGAAGCGGGAGCACGGCGCCGACTTACGTCTATGGCGGTATCGCGGATCAGATGGGCGCGATCATGCTCGCCTACGGAGTGCTGGCGGCGCTGTTCGCGCGCGAGCGGACGGGAATCGGCCAGGAGGTGGACGCGTCGCACCTGGGCTCGATGATGGCGCTGCAGGGACTGAACGTCGTCGCGCGGACCATCATGGGCAAGGAATTTCCGCGCAACACGCGCGCCAACGCGTACAATCCGCTGTGGAATCATTATCGATGCGCCGACGACAAGTGGATTTCGCTGGCGATGCTGCAGCCCGATCGTTACTGGAAAGATTTTTGCGAAGTTCTCGGAAAAATGGAATTGATCGAGGATCCACGCTTCGCCGACATCAAAACGCGCGGCAAGAACGCGGCGGCGCTGGTCGCGATATTCGACGAGGTATTCGCGACGCGCCGACGCGACGAGTGGATGCGAATCCTCAAGGGGCGCGGCGATTTCATCTATACAATCGTCAATTCGGTGACCGACTTGCCTACCGATCCGCAGGTTCGGGCCAACGACTATGTCGTCGAATACGACCATCCCGCGCTCGGCAACTTGACGCTGCTCGGGATGCCGGTCAAGTTGAGCGCGACGCCGGGCGAACCGCGCGGGCATGCGCCGGAACTCGGTGAGCATACGGAGATTGTGTTGACCGAGATGCTCGGCTACTCGTGGGACGATGTCGCGCGGCTGCGCGAGGCCAATGTGATTTGAGCGCCGCCGACTGCGCGGCATGGGGGTTGAAGCGATGGCGATAACAGGGACACTCGAAGACCGCGAGGAAGTTCGCATGCTGCATGCACGCTACTGCCTGATGATCGACACGTGCCGCTACGACGAATGGATCGATTGCTTCACCGAGGACGGCGTCTTCGAGAG
>JBAWCX010000711.1:0-9847 GCA_049590495.1 Binatus sp. (SeqCode) | reverse complement strand
GTCGTGGATCGACAGTCTGATCGGGCGAGTCTCGCCAATGAATGCCGTCGCTGTCAAGTTTTTCGGCAGACCGTCCGATCTCACGACTCAGGCAACGAGAGATTACTTTTGGATTGAATAGCTAGATCGAAATCTCAGTTTCGCTTTCTATTCGCTATTGACTAATTGAGTTAATAGTCACTTCAGGTACATCGAGGCGGCGCGAATTACTTGACTGTAGTGGGACAGAGTGGGATGTTGTGGGGCACCGGGGAGGGAGCGGGGTGTTTAGCGGTCGGTTCGACCATTCGATCGATGAAAAAGGGAGGGTGAGTATCCCTGCCCGGTTTCGCGAAATTCTGCAGCGCGAAAATCACGATCGTCTTTATATCACCAATTACCCTTACGACGGAGAGCGATGCCTGGCGCTGTATCCGCCGAGTCAGTGGGATGCGCTCAACGCGAGTCTGCAGACCAAGCCGCGATTCGATCCGCGAGTGCAGGCGTTCGAGACGCTGTTCATCGGCGGAGCGCATGAGGTGCCCGTCGATCGCCAGGGGCGAATCCTGATTCCGACTAATCTGCGCGACTACGCGAAGCTGGATCGCGAGGTGACGTTTTCGGCGCGGCAGGATCATTTTCAACTTTGGGACAAGAAGATCCTCGACAAGGTTTTGAAGGCCACCGAGGAGAAAGTAATGGATCCGGAATTTTTCACGAAGCTCGGTCTGTGACGGACGATGAATCTAGCGGTGATAGACGAAGACGACGCGGCGGACCGGAGGCATGTGCCGGTGATGGTGGAGGAGGTGTGCGGGCTGCTGTCCGCACACGGTCCGCTCGCGTTCGTCGACGTTACTGTTGGGACGGGAGGGCATGCGGAGGCGATGCTACGCGCGACCAGAGCGCGGATGCTCGGGCTGGATCGCGACGCGGCGGCGATAGCCGTCGCGCGCGACCGGCTGGCGGAGTTCGGCGATCGCGTCGTGCTGGAGCGCGCGGACTTCGGCGAAATTGCGGATGTGATGAAGCAGCATCACTTCGACGGCGCCGACGCGATGCTGGCGGACCTCGGCATGAGCAGTTACGCGCTCGACGATCCGGATCGCGGGTTTTCATTTCGGCTCGACGGGCCTCTCGACATGCGGATGGACATCCGACAGCCGCTGCAGGCGCGGGACATTGTCAATGAGGAGAGCGCAGAGGAACTCGCGCGCATCATCTATACGTACGGCGAGGAGCGCGGGTCGCGGCGGATAGCGCGGATGATCGTCGAGGCGCGGCGGCGCGGTCCGATCGAGACGACCGGGGAATTGCGCGCCATCGTCGAGCGGGCTCTGGGAGCGCATCGGCGCGCCGGAGCGCATCCGGCGACCCGTACGTTCCAGGCGCTGCGAATCGCGGTGAATCGTGAGATGGAAAGTCTCGCGGCCCTGTTGCGTGACGGGCCCGCGATGCTCAATCCAGGCGGGCGGATGCTGATCATTTCGTATCATTCGCTCGAAGACCGTCCGGTCAAGGAGCGCTTTCGCGAGTTGGTGCGAACGGGAGGATACACGGCGATTGCGCGCAAGGTGATCAAGCCGTCGCCGGCGGAAACTGCGCGCAATTCGCGCGCGCGCAGCGCGAGAGTCCGGTGCATCGAACGGAGCGCACGATGAGCCCCCGCGTAAAACCGACGCGGCGGCCGTCGAAGTTGGTGCCGGCGGTGCTGGGCGTGCTGATCGCGATCGTGGGATTCGCCACGCTGATGATACGGCTGGAAGCGACGCAGGAAGGCTATCGCCTTTCGGCGCTGCACGATGAAATCGCGAAGTTGCAGGACGAAAATCGCGAGTTGCGCCTGACGGCGGCGCAGCTCAGCTCGCATGAGAGGCTGCGCGCACTCGCGCCGCAGTATCATCTTGCGCAACCGGGGCGTGGGCAGGTGGTGATGCTCCCATGAATACATCGTTCAAGCAGCGGCGCGCCCGAATTGGAGCGCTTACGTTGACGCTGGCGGCGTTGTTCGGCTTCGCGGTGATCCGGCTGGTAGTGCTCGTGGCGCTGTACGGGCCGCGACTGAACTCGCTCGCCCAGCACGAGCATGCCGGAGAAAGCCAACTCGCAGCGGTGCGCGGACCGATCGTCGATCGCAACGGCGAGCCGGTGGCTTTGTCGGCCGAGACGCGCTCGGTTTACGCACGGCCGAAGCGGGCGCTCGAATCGAGCACGCCGGCCGAGCGAGGGAAGCTGGCGGCGATACTGATGATGATGCCGATTTCGCTCGAATCGAAGCTGAACAAAGACGCGCCGTTCGTGTGGCTCGAGCGCCGCATCGCGCCGGAGAAAGCGCAAGCGGTCGAAACGCTCGGAATCGACGGCGTCGGCACGATCAGCGAATACAAAAGGTTTTACCCGGAGAGCAACCTGGCCGCGTCGGTAGTGGGGTTGGCGGGGATGGACGGCCAGGGGCTCTCCGGCCTGGAATTGCAGTACGACAAGATTGTGCGCGGCGAGGCGGTCGAGCTGAGTTTCTATCATGACGCGCTGGGGCATCCGATTTTCGACAGCCCGCTGGCGCTCAAGGCGCCGGAGCCGGGCGCGCAGCTCGAGTTGACGATCGACTCGTCGATCCAATCGCTGGCCGAGACAGAATTGGCGGCCGAAGTGAAGGCGAGCGGCGCCAAGCGCGGCAGTGTAATCGTGCTCGATCCATTCACGGGCGAAGTGATGGCGATGGCGAACGTCAGCGCCGACGGAGCCAACCTTCACGACCGTCTGCACAACCCGGCGGTCGAGGATGCGTTCGAGCCGGGCTCGACGATGAAGGGGATTCTCGGCTCGATTGCGCTTGCCGATCACGCGATCACGACCGATCGCCAGTTCTACTGTGAGGACGGGCATTTCACGATCGACCGGCGCACGATTCACGACCACAGTCCTCATCAATGGCTGAATCTCGGCGGGATAATCGAAGTGTCGTCGAATATCGGCGCGGCGAAGATCGCGTTGACGCTCGGCGCGGACCGCTACTACGAAGGACTGCGCGCGTTTGGAATCGGATCGCGCACCGGTATTGATCTGCCGGGCGAGGCGGGCGGGTTGCTGAGCAAGCCGGCGGGATGGAAGGAAATCGATCTCGCCAATCACGGTTTCGGACAGGGCGTGGCGGTCACACCGATCCAGCTCGCGGTGGCATACGCGGCGATCGCCAACGGCGGAAATATTATCCGGCCGTACGTGGTGAAGGCCGCGTACGACGCGGAGGGCCGGGCGATTCTCACGCATACGCCGCAGGTGATGCGCCGTGCGATCGCGCCCGACGTCGCGCATCAGATGAACCTGCTCCTGCGCAACGTCGTGATGTCCGACGGCGGCACGGCGGCGAAGGCGCGCGTTGACGGTTTTATCGTCGCGGGCAAGACTGGCACGGCGCAGATGGTGAATCCGGAAAACGGCACCTACTACCAGAATCGGCACGTGTCGTCGTTCGTGGGATTTTTGCCGGCGGACGATCCGCGGCTGCTGATCCTGGTGGCGCTATACGATGTGGGCCACGAACATTTTGGCGGACTGATCGCGGCGCCGGTGTTCAGCGAAATCGCGCAGGGCGCGGTCCGCGATTTGAATATCACCGCGCCGAATCAGCCTTACGATACCGCCAGCATGATTCCGATGCCGGATTTCGGCAAAGACTCGGACGGTAAAAGCGCCGCCGCAACCGCCGCCGCCGTGGACGACTATCTTCCCGTGCTGACGGGCTCGAAACTGACGCGCGCGACGCCGAATTTCACGGGACTCAGTCTCAGGCGCGTGATGGAGCTGGCGCGGGTCTCGCGCGTCAACGTCGACGTGCATGGCGGCGGCTACGTGGTCGCGCAGGAGCCGGGCGCGGGCGCTCCGCTCAATCATGCGACGGTGAAAATCACGCTTGCGTCGATAGTGGCAGACAGCGGAGCCGAAACGGCGGCAGACTCCGGCGTGGTACCCGCGTCGTACTTCCGCGGCGGCGGCGCGCCGGTCGGGCGAAAGTGAAACTTGGCGAATTGCTCGAAGGACTCGACGTCCGTCGAATCGACGGCGACCTGAACGTGGAAATCACGGGCCTCAGCTACGACTCGCGTCAGACGAAGCCCGGTCATCTGTACTTCTCGACGGCCCGCGACGCGAAGCGCAACCGGGCCAACATTGACGATGCATTAAACCGTGGGGCGCGCGCTGTGGTGGTTGGGGGAAGGGATGGCGGAACAGCGCGCCCCGCGGCGACTGTGTTGGAGAGCGAGCGGCCGCGCCTGCTGATGGGCGCGGCCGCGTCGCGTTTTTTCAAGGCGCCGAGCGAGCGCGTCGATTTGATCGGCATCACCGGGACCAGCGGCAAAACCACGACCAGTTATATCGTCGCGTCGATTCTCGAAGCGGCCGGAATGCCGGCGGGGATCATCGGTACGATTGGAATTTTCATTGGCGGCAAGAAAATTTACAGCGGACTGACGACGCCCGAGTCGCTCGACTTCGAATCGGCCCTAGCGCGGATGGAGAGTGAGGGCGTGCGTCATGCGGCGGCCGAGGTCTCGTCGATTGGACTCGCGGAAGGGCGGGTCGATGCGCTCAGCTTCCGCGCGTGCATGTTCACCAACCTCGGCCGCGACCACCTCGACTATCACGCGACGATGGAAGATTACTTCGCGGCGAAGTTGCGGCTGTTCACCGAGATTCTGCCGCGCAGCCGGCGCGCGGATACGGTAGCGATCGTGCGTGGCGACGATCCGTTCGGAAGACGCGTGCTCGAAGCGGTGAAGGGCTCGAAAATAAGTTTCGGGACGGACCGCGCGCTCGACGTGCATCCCCAGAAATTCGAGGCGGACCTGAGCGGACTTCGCGCGACGCTGTCGGTGCTCGGCAAAAAAATCGAAATCGAATCGCCGCTAATCGGCGAAATCAACTTGCTCAATATCCTGGGCGCGTCGGCTCTGTCGGCGGCCCTGGGTGTCGATATGGATGCGGTGGTGGATGGGGTGAGGCGATGCCCAGGGGCCCCCGGCAGACTCGAAGCGGTCCAGGCGAAAGGGGGGGTGACGGTGCTGGTCGACTACGCGCACAAGCCGGACGCGCTCGAGGCGGTGCTGACGGCGCTCCGGCGTTTGCGCGCGGGCAGGATCATCTGCGTGTTCGGATGTGGCGGGGATCGCGACCGCGGCAAACGTCCGATCATGGGTGAGATTGCGGGACGGCTCGCCGATGTCCCGGTATTGACGTCCGACAATCCGCGCACTGAAGATCCGCTGGCGATAATCGCCGAGGTCGAGAAAGGATTGACGGCAACCGGACGCGCGCGAATCGTGAATGAGAACAACTTTGGGAACGCGTCGATGAGCGGCGGATATATCGTGGAACCGGATCGGCGCACGGCGATCGGTATCGCGCTTCGGCTCGCGACGGCGGGCGACGCGGTGTTGATCGCGGGCAAAGGGCACGAGGACTATCAGTTGGTGGCGGGGCGCGTGCTGTCGTTCGACGATCGGGTCGTGGTCCGCGAGATTGCGGCGGAACTCGACAGCGGGCAAAGTTGAGACTCGGCGAGCGCCATGCTCTACCTGCTGCTCTACCCCCTGCACAAACATTACTCCGGCTTCAACGCGCTCAGGTACGAGACGCTGCGCTCGGTGCTGGCCGGTCTGGCGGCGCTCGCGCTGTCGTTGG
The DNA here is from genome assembly GCA_049590495.1 of Binatus sp. (SeqCode). Classification (GTDB taxonomy): domain Bacteria; phylum Desulfobacterota; class Binatia; order Binatales; family Binataceae; genus Binatus. The sequence continues at coordinate 4,186 of JBAWCX010000711.1, read as the reverse complement.
CTCTGGGACCCATTCTAATCGAACGGTTCCGCGAGCTGCGCATCGGTCAGACGATTCGCGAAGTCGTTCCGCAGGCGCATCAGAAGAAAGCGGGCACGCCGACGATGGGCGGACTGTTGATCGTGGCGTCGATGCTGGCGGCGACGCTGCTGCTTGCCAACATCTTGAATCCGTATGTCTGGATCGCGATTTTCGTAACGCTGACCTTCGGCGCGATCGGTTTCAGCGACGACTATTTCAAGCTCGCGCGCGGCAAGGGTCTTGGCCTCTCCGGCCCGGCGAAGCTGGTGTGGTCGTTCTCGTGCGCGTTCATCGCGGCGGCGTGGCTGTTTCTGTATCTCGGCTTCGATACCCATCTGACGGTGCCATTTTTGAAAAACGTGCATCCCGATCTGCACGCGTGGCTCTACATCCCGTTCGCGATGCTGGTGATCGTGGGATGCTCGCATGCGGTGAACCTGACCGACGGGCTCGACGGGCTGGCGATTGGACCAGTGATGACGGTGGCGCTCACCTACTGGGTGTTTTCGTACGTCGCCGGCAATATCAAATTCGCGACCTACCTGCAGATACCGTACATCGCGAACGTCGGCGAGGTCGCGATTTTCTGCGCGTCGGTGATCGCCGCGTCGCTCGGCTTCTTGTGGTTCAACGCGTATCCGGCGTCGATGATGATGGGCGACGTCGGCGCGCTCGCGCTCGGCGGCGCGATCGGCACGGTGGCGGTGCTGTGCAAACAGGAACTCGCGCTCGTGATTGCGGGCGGCGTGTTCGTCGCCGAGGCGGCGTCAACGATCATTCAGCGATATTATTTCAAGGCGACGCACAATCGATTCTTCCTGATGGCGCCGCTGCATCATCATTTTGAGCTCAAAGGAATTCCGGAGACCGTGGTCGTGATCAGGTTCTGGATCGTTTCGATCGTGTGCGCGCTGGTCGCGCTGAGCACGTTGAAGCTGCGTTGAATTGATGGAACTATCGGGCAAACGCGTGATGGTAGTGGGACTCGGAGTCAGCGGAGTTGCCGCGGCGCGGTTTCTTGCCTCGCGTGGCGCGAAACTCGTGATGACGGATCGGCGCGTCGACGTCGAGCGCCGCAAACTACCGCCTGGCGTGCTGAAACTGGGCGCTGAGGATGCGAGCTGGGTGGACGATATCGACCTGGTCGTCACGAGTCCGGGCGTACCGCGCGATTCCGCTCTGCTGCGGGCGGCGACTGAGCGGCGAATTCCAGTAATCGGCGAAATCGAACTTGCGAGCCGCTTCCTCGACGCGCCCATCGCCGCGGTCACCGGCACCAACGGCAAGAGCACCGTAGTCGTGCTGCTCGGCGAGATTTTGAAGGCGGCGGGACGGCGCACGTTTGTCGGCGGCAACCTCGGCACGCCGCTAGTCGACTCGGTTGGCGGTGAATGGGACGTCGCGGTGGTCGAGGTGTCGAGCTTTCAGCTCGAGTGGATCGAAAAATTCCGGCCGCGCGCCGGCGTGCATCTCAATTTGAGCGACGATCACTTCGATCGCTATCGCGATCTCGACGACTACGGGCGTGCGAAGGCGCGGTTGTTCGAGAATCAGCAGCCGTCCGACTACGCAATTCTGAATCGCGACGATCCCAATGTATGGAAGCTCGCGAAGAGCGTGCACTCGCACGTGATCGGCTTCGGGCACTCGCGCGGCGAGTCGCGAGCGTCGATTTGGTTCGATGAGCAGGCTAACGCGATCGTTTTCGATTTTGATTTCGGCGACGCGCCGCGCGGGCGAATCAGCCTCGAAGGATTTCGTCTGCGCGGGCGCCACAACATCTACAATGCGATGGCGGCGTCGGCGGCGGCGCTCGCGCTGGGCGTTGTGGCCAACGATGTAGAACGTGCGCTCGCCGAATTTCGCGGACTGCCGCATCGGATCGAAGTCGTGCACGAGAACGGCGGCGTCACGTACATCGACGATTCGAAGGGGACCAACGTCGGCGCGGTGGTCGAGGCGATCGATGCGCTCGCGGCGCCGATAATTCTAATCGCGGGCGGTCTCGACAAGGGCGGAGACTACGCACCACTGCGGCGGTCGCTCGGCGAGAAGGTCAAGCTCGCGATTTTCAACGGAGCGGCGCGGGACAAGATGGCGGCGGCGCTGGAAGGTGCGACGAAGATCGAATTGGTGGCGACTCTGAAAGATGCTGTCGAGCATGCAGCGCGCGCGGCGCGGCCGGGCGACACTGTCCTGCTTTCGCCGGCGTGCTCGAGCTTCGATCAATTCAAGGACTATGCGGAACGTGGGAACGTATATAAAGAGCTGGTTCGGGCGCTTTGACGCTGTCAGCTACCGGCGTCCTGACCCGTGGCTGTGGCTGCCGGCGGCGGCGCTGCTGTTGCTCGGGCTGCTCATGGTGCTGAACACGACGTACTTTCTCGGTATCGAGAAAAAAGGCGACGCGTTCCACTTTTTCAAGCTGCACCTCGCCCACATCGTTGCCGGATTTTTCTTTTTGATCCTGCTCTCGCAATTCTCGCTGGCGGGACTGCGCCGAATCGCGATGCCGCTGTTCATCGTGTCGATCGTGATGCTCGCGCTGCTCTACGTGCCGGGTTTCGGGCTGATGAAGGGCGGCGCGCGACGATGGCTCAGGCTGGGGCCGGTGATCGCGGAACCGTCGGAGCTGGTGAAATTCGCGCTGGTTTTTTTCCTCGCGAAGTTCCTGAGCAAGCGGCAGGATCGAATCCGCGAATTCAAGCATGGACCGCTCGCGGTATTTCTGATCGTCGGGCCCATCACGTTGCTGATCCTGAAGCAGCCTGACTTCGGCAGCACCGTGATGATCGCGCTGATCCTGTTCGCGATGCTGTGGGCGGCCGGCGCGCGCTGGCAGCATCTTGCGGTTGCCGGCGGAGGAGCGCTCGGCCTGCTGGCATTCCAGGCTGCGGCGAAGTCGTACCGCATGAAACGGCTGACGACCTTCCTCGATCCATGGTCGGTCGCGCGCGGCGCGGGATTTCAGCTCGTGCAATCGTTCATCGCGCTCGGCGAAGGCGGCAAGTGGGGCGTCGGTCTCGGCGCGGGACGCCAGAAAATGTTCTATCTGCCGGAGGCGCACACGGATTTTGTGTTCGCAGTGGTGGGCGAGGAGTTCGGGTTGATCGGGGCGGTGGTCGTGATCGCGCTGTTCCTGGTGATTCTGTTTCGAGGGATGAGAATCGCGCACGACGAGCCCGATCCGTTCGGGAGCCTGCTCGCGGTGGGATTGACCGCGCTGCTTTCGATTCAAGCATTGATCAACATGTCGGTGGTGATTGGGCTGATCCCGACGAAGGGCTTGCCGCTGCCGTTCCTGAGCTACGGCGGCACTTCGATCATCATCGCGATGGCGGCGTTGGGTGCGCTACTCGCGCTCGGGCGCCGGCCGGCGGTGCGATGAAAGTGATAATCGCAGGCGGAGGCACTGGCGGGCATCTTTTTCCGGCGGTCGCGCTGGGCGAGGAACTGATTCGCGAGCGTCCCGATATCAACGTGCTCTTCGTCGGCACGAGCGCGGGACTCGAGGCCAAGTGGCTGCCGAAGAGCGGGTACCGTTACGAATTATTCGAGATGCATGGAATTCGCGGACATAGCGCACTCGAGCGGGCGCGCGCATCGGTGGAATTCGTGCGCGCGATCGGGCTCGCGCTGTCGTTGGTGAGGCGGTTTCGTCCGAGCATCGTGGTGAGCGCCGGCGGTTATGCGTCGGCGTCGATGGGTGCGGCGGCGATCCTGACGCATACGCCGCTCGTGTTGATGGAGCAGAACACGCGTCCGGGTCTCGTGAATCGAACGTTGTCTAGATTTGCGAAAAAGATTTGTGTCGGCTTCAGTGACAGCGCGAGTTACTTCAGTTCCTCTAAAGTCGCGGTGACGGGAAATCCTACTCGCTTCCGATACCAGCCTGACCGATCGCCCCGAGGGGACAGGCAATTACAAATCCTTGTTTTAGGCGGTTCATCGGGAGCGCATCGCCTGAATATTGGTGTCGCAGGGGCTTTCAAAATCTACGGAAAAAGTGTTATAAACTTGCACGTAGTCCACCAGACTGGGGAGGCGGATGAGGAGTTGGTGAGGAGTGCTTACCGCGAAATTGGCTTCGCGGCGGAGGTGGTGCCGTTTATCGACGATGTCGCCGACGCACTGCATCGCGCCGATCTGGTTATCGCGCGCTCAG
>JBAWCX010000710.1:0-11933 GCA_049590495.1 Binatus sp. (SeqCode) | reverse complement strand
GTTCAATTGACGCGCGCTGCTGACGCTGACCTCGAACACCGCCAGCGCGCGTCCGTCGGTGCCGTGAGTCTTCACTTCGGCGGTGGATATGTTCACGCCCGCCGACGCGATCGCCTTGGTCATCGCGGCGAGCAGGCCCGGCTGATCGGCGCACAGCACTTCCAGCCGAATCGGCCGCGGCGCTTCCTCGCCGTCCTTCCACACCACCGGGACGCGCCGTTGCGGATCGGTATTGAGCGCATGCGGGCATCCCGCGACGTGCACCGTAACTCCGCGGCCGCGCGTGATGAACCCGGTGATCGCCTCGCCTGGGAGAGGATTGCAGCATCGCGCGAATCGCACCAGCATGTCGCCGACTCCCGATACCACGACCGCGCCGCTGGCGGATTTGCGCGCTTCCTTGGCCGCGCGTTCGCGCTGCGCGGGCCCCAGCGGCGTGGGCAGTTTCTCGGGACGGTATATTTTCAGTTCGTCGGGCGTGAGAAGTTTCGCGAGCAACTGCGCCGGCGTGATTATTCCGTAGCCGACTGCCGCGAGCAGCCCGTCGACGTCGCGCTGCGAGAAATCTCCGAGCACGCCTTCCAGACGCTTGCCCGATCTAAGGTGTGTGACGCTCAGCTTGACGGGTTCGAGCTCGCGATCGAGCAGCGATATTCCGAGATCGCGCGAGCGTTCCGCTTGTTGATTGCGCAGCCATTGGCGGATGCGCGATTTCGCGCGCGCGGTGGCCGCGTAGTTCGTCCAATCCTTGCCCGGCACCTGCTTTTCCGACGTCAGCACCTCGACCGTATCGCCCGATCGTAGCCGATAGCGCAGCGGCACCATGCGCCCGTTGACGCGCGCGCCAGCGAGATGGTTGCCGACCTGCGAATGGATTCGGTACGCGAAGTCGATCACAGTCGAGCCGAGCGGAAAATCGAAAACGTCGCCCTTGGGCGTGAACACGAAAACTTCCTCGGGAAACAAATCGTCCTTGACGGTCGACAGAAATTCCTGCGGGTCCTTGAGATTCTGCTGCCATTCGATCAGCCGCCGCAGCCACGCGAACCGCTCGGTGTCCTTGACCTCCTTCGAGTTGCCGTCCTTGTAGCTCCAGTGCGCCGCGATTCCTTCCTCGGCCACCTTGTGCATCTCGCGCGTGCGAATCTGCACTTCCATCCGCTGCCCGCGCGGACCAATCACGGTGGTATGCAGCGATTGATACATGTTGGCCTTGGGCAGCGCGATGTAATCCTTGAAACGGCCGGGCACCGGCTTCCAGTTGGCGTGCACGACGCCGAGCGCCTCGTAACATTCGCGCACCGTGTCCACGATGATGCGGAACGCGACCAGGTCGTAGATCTCCTCGAAGCTCAGCCCCAGCTCCTGCATCTTGGAGTGAATCGAAAAGAAATGTTTCGGCCGGCCGGTGACCTCCGCCGTCACCCCGCTGTCGGACATGCGCCGCGACAGGATCTCGATGACGTTGGCGATATACTCCTCGCGCTCCTTGCGCTTGGCCGCGACGAAAGCCTTCAGCGTCTGGTACGCGCTGGAATTCAGATAGCGAAACGACAGGTCCTCGAGCTCCGACTTGAGCCAGTAGATTCCCAGCCGATGCGCGATCGGCGCGTAAATTTCCATCGTCTCGCGCGCGATTTCCTGTTGCCGGTCGGCGGCCAGATGGTCGAGCGTGCGCATGTTGTGCAGACGGTCGGCAAGCTTGATCAGCACGACGCGGATGTCCTTCGCCATCGCGATGATCATCTTGCGGAAATTCTCGGCCTGCTTTTCCTCGCGGCTCTGGAACGTGATCTTCGAGACCTTGGTCACTCCGTCAACCAGCTGCGCGACCTCGGGACCGAAATCGGTCTGCACCTCGGCGAGCGAAGTCTCGGTGTCCTCGACGACGTCGTGCAGCAGGCCGGTGACGATAGACGGGACGTCGAGCTTGAGCTGCGCGATGATCATCGCGACGTTGAGCGGATGGGTGACGTAGGGCTCGCCCGACTCGCGCTTCTGATCGAGATGCATCCGCGCTGAGTAGTCGTACGCGCGCCGGATCAGCCCGACGTCAGCCTGCGGATTGTAGGTCTGCACCCGCCCGATCAGGCCGGCGAGTTGGTCGGGAACACTGCTTTGGGCTAGCTCTTCCACGGCGCGAATTCGCCGCGCAGCCGGCCGACCTTCAGCCGCTCCGCGTTTACGATCGTTTCGAGCCGCGCGACCGACTTGCCTATCTCGGCGTTAACGATCAGGTAGTCGTATTCAGGATAGGCCTCGGCTTCTTCGCGCGCTTTGTGAAGACGGTGCTGGATTTTCGATTCTTCCTCGGTGGCGCGCCCGCGCAGACGCCCCTCGAGTTCGGCGAAGGTCGGCGGCAGCACAAATATCCCGACCGCATCGTGCGGATACTTTGCGCGAATCTGCCGCGCGCCCTGGATGTCGATATCGAGCAGGATGTCCCGCCCCGTCGCGACCGCGTTGTCCAGCGGCGCCCGCGGCGTGCCGTAAGATGATTCGAACACCCGCGCCCATTCGGCGAGCTCGCCTGACGATTGCCTGCGTTTGAACTCTTCCTCGCTCACGAAGCTGTAGTCGATTCCGTCCGCCTCGCCTTCCCGCGGCGCGCGCGTGGTCAGAGATATCGAAAATTCCAAGCCCGCGATCGCCTTCAACGCCGCGCGATAGATCGTCGTCTTGCCCGCGCCCGACGGCGCCGAGAGGATGAAGATTATACCGCGTCTCGGCGGGAGAGAATCATCTGATTTCAAGCGTATAGAACCATCAACCGGCTGCAAAGGCCCTTCCAGTATATACTATTCGACGTTCTGGACCTGCTCGCGCATTTTTTCCGCTTCCGCCTTAACTTCAACCGTTACTTGAGATAACGCCGCGTTCTGCGACTTCGAGCCCATCGTGTTCACTTCGCGATTGATTTCCTGCAGCAGAAATTCAATCGACTTTCCCACCTGCCCCTTGCGCTTGAGCAGCGCCTTCAGGCCCTCGAGATGCGTCCGCAGCCGCGTGATCTCTTCACTGATATCACCGTGTTGCGACGCCGACGACGCCTCCTCGTAGAGGCGTTTCTCGTTCACCGGCAGGTCCGCGAGCAGTTCGTGAATGCGCTTGTGAAAATTTTCCAGGATCTCCGCGCGCGATTGTTCCGCAAGCCGTTCAATCCTCGGCACCGCCGCTTCTATCTTGCGGATCCGCGCGTCGAAATCGTCGTGCAGGCTGCGGCCTTCGCGCACGCGCTCCGCTTCCAGCGCCTTCAACGCGCGAACCAGCGCCTTGTGGCCGAGCGTGAACGCACCGCTCGACTCGTGCTCCTCCTCGACCACGTGAAAAATCTCGGGCCGCGTCAGGATCGATCCGATTTCCGGATCGCCGTTGAGATGAAGCCGCTTGCCCAGTCGCCGCAATTCGGCGACATACAAATTCGCCAGCCGGTCGTTCACCTCCAGCCGCACCGGCGGCGGCTTCAGCGCAACGGCCTTGATGAAAATTTCGACCCGCCCGCGCGCCACCACGGCCTGCACCGTCTTGCGAATCTCGGCTTCATGCTCGCCCCATCCGCGCGGCACCGCCAGCTTGAGTTCGAAAAATCTTTGATTGAGTGCCCGCACTTCCGCAGTCACTCGAGTGCCGTCGTGCTCGGCGATGGCTCGCCCGAATCCAGTCATGCTCTTCATGCAGGTTTGTCCCTTTCTCCCCGCGTTTTTCCCACGCACGTGCGATAGAGCGCGAGCGTCTGCGCCGCCATCTTTTCCATCGAGTAATTCTCCACGACACGCGCGCGCGCCGCCGCGCCCATCTGCGCTCGGAGCCCGGCCGATTCCGCCAGCCGTTGAATCGCCGCCGCGATTTTCTCGGGATGCGCCGGCGGCACCAGGTCTCCCGTGCGACCTTCGTCCACCGCTTCGCGCAGGCCGCCAACGTCGCTCGCAATCACTGGAAGCCCGCTCGCCATGGCTTCCAGGGCGGCCACGCCGAGCCCTTCTTTCAGCGACGGCATTGCGAAAATGTCCGACGCCCACAGCAGCTCGCGCGGGTCGTCGATTCTGCCCAGCAGCTTTATTCGCTTAGTGCATCTGATTACCGCGATTTCGCGTTGCAGCACGTCGCCAATCAATCCCTGACCAGCGATAAAGCACTTGAACTTCCCGGTTGCCGCGAACCCTTCCATCGCTTTGATAAGATAGCGGTGGCCTTTGCGCTGTTCGAGCGCGCCGACCGCTGATATCACGATTTCATCATCCGAAATTCCGAGCGTGGCGCGCGCATGCGCACGTTCCTGAGGAGTTGGCGGGCGAAAGCGCTCGCAATCGACGCCACTTTGCACAACCGTAACCCGTTCGCGATCGACGCCCACCGCCGCCAGCGAATCCGCCACGCCCCCCGAGATCGCCACCACCGCATCGACCGCCCGATTGTACAGGTATGGCGCGAACACGCGATTGGGCCTGTTGTCCATCCGCCGCGTAACGATCAGCGCTCGCGCGAAGCCGCGCGCAAACGGCGCCATCGAATGCGCGCGCGAGGTGTGGAAATGCACGACGTCGTAGCGTTCGCGTTTTAGAATCGCGCGCAGCCGGATGCCGGCCACCAGGTCGATCGCGTTGCGGATGCGGATCGGATGACATTTTATCCCCGCCGCGGCGGCCCGCTCCCAGAGCCGTCCCGCGGGATCGCAGATCAGCTCCGCGCGATGACCCTCGGCGGCCAGCGCGAGCGTCAGTCCCAACACCTGCGTCTCGCCACCGGCGAAGCCAAGCTCGGGATCGACGCCCACGATGCTCAGCGCGGGCGCGCCGGCCGGTTCACTATTGTCAGGCACGTGGAAGGCGCCCTGATGTTGAGCTGTCTGCATCATATTGCAGTTTGGACCGCATCAATCGAAAAATCTGTAATACAAAATTGCGCAGACCGCCGTCAGCGCGTCGCGAACGCCTATTTTCTTGCCTTCTTCGTAGGTCCGTCCAGCGTACGACACCGGCACTTCGTAGATTCGCCATCGCGCGCGCGCCGCCTTGGCGGTAATTTCCGGCTCGAAGGTGAAGCGATTGGCGTTGAGCTTCAGCAACATCAGCTTTTCGCGCACGAACGCCTTCATCCCCGTCTCCATGTCGGTCAGGTTCAGATCGTTGACCATATCGGAGAACAGCGTTATTGAGCGGTTCGCCACGTAATGCCAGAAGAACATGACGCGATGCGGCCCCGATAGGAAGCGCGAGCCGAACACCATGTCGGCGCGTCCGTCGAGCATCGGCTCGATCATCGCGGCGTAGTCCCGCGGATCGTATTCGAGGTCGGCGTCCTGCACGAACAGGTAAGGATTTTTCGCCGCCGCGAAGCCCAGCCGCAGCGCGGCGCCCTTGCCGCGGTTGACCTCGTGAAAGAAACAGCGAACTTGTGGATGCTCGAACTGGCGCAGATATTTCGCGGTGCCGTCGGTCGAAGCGTCGTCGACGACGATCACCTCGGGATCAAACCCGCAATCCAGCACGCGCTCGATTACGCGGCCAATCGTGGCCGCCTCGTTATACACCGGAATCACCACCGAAATTTTGATCCGCTCCGTCATCAGCTTCCCCTCGCCTCCCTATGTTGCCCGATAGACGACGATGCGCGGGATGCCACCGCTGCGTCTTTGCGTTCGAGCATCATTCTCGCCTGCAGCATCGCGGCAACCCGGCGTCGTTGCATCCGCGGACGCCGCGCGGAAAACACCGCGGAGTATCCGCACCACACGCGCATCCGATCCGTATTCGTCACGCCGCCGACGTCCAGATGCCCCAGTTGAACCAGGTTGCGCATCCGCGGCCGCTCGAAGCGGCTCAGAATCGTGCGCCGCGTCCGTTCATGATCGATGAATACGAATTGCGGCGGCTCGTGTCCCGTCACAAAGATGTTGTACGGCGTCAGGTCGCCGTGGATATATCCTGCGCGATGCAACCGCGCGATCTCCGCGCCCAGCGCGCGCAACACGACGCGCCTCGACGCGAGCTTCGCACGCTTCAGATGACGGGCGACATTCGTTCCGTTGACCCGCTCGGTGACTATGATCTCGCGGCCGCCACGACGTCGCTCGGCGCCGAGCAGTAGAATTTCCGGGACGCCCACCGCGTCGGCCCGCAGATGCTCCGATATCGACGCAACGTGCGCCGCCCGCCTGCGCTTGAAAATCCACCTGATTCGATTCAGTCCGCGAATCGGGTCGAGCACTTTGAAATAGGCATCCGGACCTCCAAGATGCTGAAAACGCCCGGACCATGTCTCGGCGTGACGCGAGCGTCGCACTCGAGTCGCCAGCGTGCCGTCGATCGCGGCAAATGCGGAATCGATCAGGCTCTCGCGCAACTCCTCTGAAAATCGCGCGTCGTAGCCCGGAAAGAAAAAGGTCCATCCGCCGCGCGTCAACGGCACTCCGTCAAAGCCCGTCATCCACCGCGTCATTGCGCCACTCCGCGCATCGCGAGTGCGCGCCTGACGGTCAGGCTTACGTGTTCGGGTGATATTCGCCGCATGCATTCACGCCCAATCGGGCATTGACGAAGATAGCAGGGATGACACGGGATCGCGCCGCTGATTGCCAGTTCCGCGAAGCCCCACGGCGCGGACCGCTCCGCCGCCGTCGCGCCCCACAGCGACACGACCGGGCATCCGACGGCCGCCGCGATATGCATCGGGCCGGAATCGGGTCCGAACGCGACCGCGCACTCGGGGAAGATCGCGATCAGATCGCGCAGCGAGGTGCGTCCGGCCAGGTTGAGCGCGGGCACGCCGTCGAGATGCCGCATGACTTCGCCGGCGAGCGCCGTTTCGTCGGGACCGCCGAGCAACACCGGAAAAAGCCCCGGGCTCTCGCCGTCGGCGCTCGCGACCCTGCGAATCACCGCCGCGGTCGATTCGGGAAAGTAAATGCGACTCACCCACGACGAGCCAAGGATCACCGCCAGCAGAGGACGCGGCGCATCGCGCAGCAATTCGAGAGCGCGCGCGCGTTCGTCTTCGGTAGCGGCGAGTCCAAACTCTACCGGCGAGGGTGCAATGCCGAGCGCGTCGCCGAACGCCTGGTATTGCAGCAGCTTCAGCCGCATGTTCGGCTGCGGTGCAATCCGATGATTCGAGAAAAGATAGTTGAACTCCTTGGTGTTCGGCGCGGCGAAACCAAACCGGTCGCGGGCGCCCGAGATCCGCGACGTGAAACCGCTTTTGAGATGACGCTGCAGATCTATGACCAGATCGAAATGGCCTTTGCGAATGCGCCACAGAAACGGGACGAACATCCACGGCGCGTGCGCGCGATCGTACTCGATGATTTCGTCAAGCCAGGGATGGTGTTCAAGCACCGCCTTCGACTTGGGTTCCACCGCCCACGCGATGTGCGCATCGGGCCACGCGTTGCGAATGCGCCCGAGCAATGGCAGCGCGCGAACCACATCACCGATCGCACCGAGTAGCACGATCAACACACGCCGCGGCGGCGGTGCGATTTGCGGGGCGATGGCTTCAGAAGACGACATTTTGAGATCGGCCGAGGCCGATTCAACTCCAACGCTCGATGATAACGACGCGGACCGGCGCCGCAAAGAGCACTTGCGCCAATTGTTCGCCGCGACCCCATCCGCGTATAAGAACCCTGAAATGGCGGAGGCAATCCTCATTTGACGGACGAACCGCGCCGCTCGGACAGTCTCCTCGGGCCAATCACGCTTGCGATTCTGATCCTGCTCGGATTGCTCGCGATCCGCAGCATCGAGCCTCCACCCGCCGTTGACGCGAATGCGCCCGCTACGGAATTCTCCGCGGCGCGTGCGATGCGCGACGTGCGCGAGATCGCGAAAAAGCCCCACCCGCTCGGTTCCTCCGAAAACGATCGGGTGCGCGAATACCTCGTTGGGCGCTTGCGAGAACTCGGCGCGAATCCCGAAGTCCAGACCGTGACTGTCGCGCGCCACATTCCATTTGGGCCGGATACGTGGGCGGTGACGAACAATCTCGTCGCGAAGATTCCCGGCACGCACCCGACGGGCGCAGTGCTGATGTTCGCGCACTACGACTCGGTGCCGAGTGGACCTGGCGCGGGCGACGACGCCGCATCGGTCGCGGCAATCCTCGAAACGATTCGTGCGCTTAGGGCTGGCGCGCCTCCGCTGCGTAACAATCTGATCGTTCTGTTCACCGATGGCGAGGAGCTCGGGCTGCTCGGCGCGCAGGCATTTGTCGAAAACCGTCCGTTGCTCGACCACATCAAGGTCGCGCTGAACTTCGAGATGCGCGGCGACTACGGTCCGTCGATGATGTTCCAGACCAGCACCCCCGATTCGTGGTTGATCGATCAGCTCGCGGCCGCGGCGCCCTTTCCTTACGCCACCTCGGCGGCCGCGGCTGTGTACAAGCGGTTGCCCAACGACACCGACTTGACGGTTTTTCTCGACGCCGGCATGGCCGGGATGAACTTCGCAGCGGCTGGGGGAATCACGCGCTATCACACCGCCCTCGACAATGCCGACTTGCTCGATCAGCGCACGCTGCAACATCAAGGGACGTACGCGCTGTCGATGGCGCAGCGGTTCGGCGCGACTGACCTGGACGCTTCGCGAACCGGCGACCACGACACAGTTTTTTTCGTCGTCGGCCGAAGGTTGTTTCACTACTCCGCGCGGCTGGCCATCGCGCTTGCGATCCTGATCACGCTCCTCCGGGTCCTCGGCGCCATCTGGATTGGAGTCCGCGACGGACGATTCAGCATCACCGGAGTAGCCGCCGGATCTGCGATCTACGCGATCGCAATCGCTGTGTCGCTCGCCGAGGCGCGCGGTGTCTGGTGGCTGATGAAAGTGCTGGCCGGCTGGCGAATGCTGCCGGTCGGCACGACCTACGGTGGCTCTTACTTTTCGCTCGCGGCGATCGCGCTGATTTTCGGCACGTTGTGGGCGGCGTACGCGCTGATCTGCCGGTCCATCCGTTTGCAGAGCCTAGGCGCTGGCGCGCTCGCGCTCTGGGCGGTGCTGATGCTTGTCACCAGCATCACGTTCCCCGCCGGCAGCTACATTTTCACCTGGCCGCTGTTGTTTGCGGCGCTTGCGATGGGCATCCGCTCCGGCACCGACACCGGCCCCGTCACAATTTCTGCCGCGATTCTCGCGTTGGTCGCACTGGCGCCTGGAACCGTGATGCTCGCGCCGTCGTTTGCCGCGAGCGCCGACGGCACCATGCCGTTTCTCGTACTTTGCGGGTTGACGACCGCCCTACTCTTCGGCTTGTTCATCCCGTACATCGACTTTCTCACCAGCGGACGGCGATGGATCGTGCCCGCCGTGCTTGGAGTGCTCGCGATCGCGATGTTCGTGAAGGGCAACGCAGCCAGCGATTTCGACGCATCTCGGCCGCATCCCGACAGCGTCTTTTATTTTCTCGACGCCGACCGCGGGCATGCGCGATGGATCAGCCTCGATTCACGGCCCGACAGCTTCACGTCGCAATTCTTCCAGCATCACGTGCGCGGAGGATGGCTGCCACGGCTGACCGGTCTCGCGACCAACGACACGCCGACACCGAGCCTCGCGAGCATCTCGACCGGATATCGCGACTTTGCGTATCTGAATCGCGGCCGAACGACCGAGGGCGACGCTCCTCTGATCAACGCGCCGCCGCCTGAGCTCAAAGTGCTCGACGACTCGACGATCGCCGGCGCTCGCACGGTGAAGATGCATATCGCGTCGGCGCGCGGCGCGTCGATCGTGTGGATGTCGGTGCCGGTGGGCGTGACGGTAATGGGCAGCTCGATTGACGGCAAGTCGCCGGGCGATCGCATCACCGACGGCTGGTCCGGATGGTACTGGCACGCACCGCCGAGCGGCTTCGACCTCGAACTCAAACTCGCGACGCCCGCGCCGTTCATCGTCACGGTGATCGATCAGACCGACGGGTTACCCGTGACCCCCGACTTCACATTCAAGCCGCGCCCCGCGAGCGCAATGCCGACGCCGTTTCTTTTCTTCGATTCGACGACGCTGGTCAGAAAGAGTTTTGCGATTGGCGGCGAGCGCGTGGCTCGCCGCTAGCGACTAGCGGTCGCATTCGCCGCCTATCATGTTGATCATGCCGAAGGTCGTTATGATGTCCGGGATCATGCGGCCTATCAGCATTTTGTTTAGCGCGCCCATGCCCAGAAAACATGGCGGGCGCACGCGGACGCGGTATGGACGGCCGCTGCCGTCGCTCACGATATAAAATCCCAACTCGCCGTTGCCGCCCTCGACCGCCTGGTAAACCTCGCCCGCGGGCACGTGGATGCCCTCCATGATCAGCTTGAAGTGGTTCATCAGGCCTTCGATCGAGTTGTACACTTTCTCTTTTTCCGGCAGCACGACTTTTGGATCGGTGATCGTGACGGGTCCTTCGGGCAGCGCCTTGAGCGCCTGCTCGATGATTCGCTTGGACTGGTACATCTCCTGGAAGCGGACGTTGAAGCGATCGTAGTTGTCGCCGCGGTCGCCCACCGGCACCTCGAATTCCATCCGATCGTACACCAGGTACGGATGCGCCTTGCGAACGTCGTACGACACGCCGGTCGCGCGCAGGAGAGGACCGGTCAACCCGTACGAGATTGCCTCCTGCCGCGAAAACTTCCCGACTCCCGCCATCCGGTCGATGAATACGCGATTGCGGGAGAGCAGCTTGTCGCAGTCGCTGAGAACCTGGTCGAGCCGCGCGAACGATGCCTTCATCCGATCCGGAAAGTCCGCGGGCAGGTCATGCGTCATGCCGCCGACGCGGCACCAGGTCACAGTGAGACGCGCGCCGGTGACCGCCTCGATCAGGTCGTAGAGAAATTCGCGCGCCTCGAGCATGTAGAACGCCACGGTCGTCGCGCCGACTTCGCTCGACGCCATCCCGAGGCATGTCAGGTGGTCGGCGATGCGCGCAACTTCGCTCATGATCATCCGCACGTATTTGCATCGCTCGGTCGTGTCGAGGCCGAGCAGGCGCTCGACGGCCAGCGCGAAGCCGACGTTGTTGATGCATGGCGAGGCGTAATTCAGCCGGTCGGTGTAGGGGAAGCATTGCGTCCAGGTGCCCTGCTCGCACATCTTTTCGAAGCCTCGATGCAGGAAGCCGACTTCGACGTCGCAATCGACGATGCGCTCGCCGTCGAGCTTGAGGTTGAACTTGATGGTGCCGTGGGACGCAGGATGCGACGGCCCCATCTGGAGTTCCATGATCTCGTCGGACGGATCCGACGGCACGATTTTGTCCTTCCAGCGCGCGGGTAGTGACATGGTTTGTATCGCGTAGTGTCTTCAGCGCGAGGAGCGGATCGGATTCACGACCGGGTCGATCTCCGGGACGATCGGTTGCCGCTTGTTGTATAGGTAGTCCTTGCGCAGCGGATGTCCCTCGAACGAATCGTACATCAGGATGCGCCGCAAATCGGGATGGCCCTTGAAGTCGACTCCGAACATGTCGAAGCATTCGCGCTCGAGCCAGTCCGCCGCGCCCCACACTCCAACCACGCTGTTGACCCACGGCTCGGGCCCGTCGACGCCAATCTTGACGCGGATGCGATGGCCAAGAGTGAGAGAGTTCAGCTGATAGACGACGTCGTAGCGGGGTTTGCGCTCGAGCCAATCGACGGCCGTCAAGTCGGTCAGGAAGTTAAATTGGAAATCGGGCTCGTCGCGGAGCGCGCGGAAAAAATCGTAAGCGTGTTCGCGAGCGATGGTGAAAGTTTCCTCGTCGCGCTCACTTTGCGCGCTCAGAATTGCGGCGCCAAAACGTTCTTTCAGTTTTTCGATCAACATAATCGGCAGAACCCGGCTAGTCCCAATCGAGAGCGCCTCGCTGCCATGCGTAGAGCAGGCCCACGAAGAGAATGGCGATGAAGATGAGCGCCTCGACGAAGCCGAACATCCCCAGGTGGCGCAACTCTACCGCCCATGGAT
>JBAWCX010000709.1:0-12190 GCA_049590495.1 Binatus sp. (SeqCode) | reverse complement strand
TCAGCGTCGTCGTTTCCAACGGCCAACGGCGATAGGCCTGGCGGCCCACCGCCAGAGCGAGAATCAGCGGTGGAGCGAACACAAAGACACTTAGCGCAGGGCTCACAAGATAACCGGCGATCGCCCTTGCAATGTGGGCGGCGCCGATTACGAAGTGATCTTGATCACTCGTGTATCCGAACTGAGTGAAGCTCCCAAACCTCAGGTAATTGAAATACATCGAGCCGGCCACTCCGCCCAGCGGACCGACAGCAGCCAGTAGCGTTCGGCGTATCGTTCGCGGCCATCGGTCGGGCAAATTCCTGACCAGCTTCCACGCCACCGCCACGCCGTAAAGCCATATGAGGACCGCCGCGGGAGCGGCGTCCGGACGCGCCAGAATAGCCACCCCGAGGCTCAATCCTCCGAACAATGCACGGCTCTCGAGGTCGGCGGTTTTCTGTCCGCGGAAAAACCAAAACGCCAGGATTACCATCAGCGCGTCCAGAGCGTGCTGATAGAAGTGGGTCGCCTCCGACATGACGAGGGTCGCAAGCCCCGCCGCTATTGCCATCAGCAGTGCGGCCCGCGGCTTCGGCGAAAGTTGCGTCCCGACCATGAACAAAACGGCGACAATCGCGCCGCCCGAGAGCGCATTGAGAATCAGTGAAGCCGGGATTACCAGCCGCCCGCCCCCGCGCAGCGGATGATCCTCCACCCCGAGCGGCGGCCCCGCAAGCTCACCACCGTTCATCGAACCAAACGCATCGTCCAGCTTCAGCCCGGCGTATATGAACGGCAGCGCCGTGAACGGCAGCCCGGCGCTCTTGACCGAATATGGGCTGTGCCCGCGCCCGAACCGAGCATCGGTCATCCCAGGGATGTCGAGCGTACGCCTGAGGATCAACGCCTGCGCCGTCTCCTCCTCCGCCAGCTCATCGACC
Organism: Binatus sp. (SeqCode); assembly: GCA_049590495.1. GTDB lineage: Bacteria > Desulfobacterota > Binatia > Binatales > Binataceae > Binatus. Next base: position 11,267 of record JBAWCX010000709.1, on the reverse strand, counting down.
CCGAAGTAGTTGCCGGGACCGATCGCAAAATAGAAGCTTGCGAACGTCACCAGCAGCAACACCTGCGGCGGCAACCGGCGGAACATGGGGTATGGCCGCGTCTCTGCTTCGATCCGCGTGGATGTTGGGGCTTCGGCGAGCGGGAGCGACATCGCAAATCCAGTTAATGCTGGGGTCCGGTGTGCGGCTGCGAGCACAGAAAAACATCGAAGTCGGGAAGGTACCCTTCGTCCACGCGGCCATAGTCTCGGTGCATCCGCTCCTTGATCGCTTCAACCGAAGCCCAGCGCTCGAATAGGCCCATGCCTTCGCCGGCGAATACAAACCATAGTCGCCGGCCGCTTGCCGCCGTCGCGTCGATCTGCGACAGCAGATGATTCGCTGCGAACTCCATTGAATCAGCGTCGTCGGGGTATTGCCCATCGATGAATAACCCCTCGGGATAAGCCCACTCCACCAACCCAGGCTGCATATGCATGCGGATGAAATAGTAATTCAAGTTGTTGCGCCACACGTTCCACCGCACCCCAACTGCATCGCCGGGGTGCGCACGCGCAAGTATGAGTGAGGCGGGTTTGCGCCAGTCGGCGCGCCAGGTGGGCTGGCTAATGACCCAGGAATGCCATACAGATCCCGTCAACAGCGCCGCCAGCGTCAGGATCTGTACCGCACGCGACCGCGCAGTCCCAATGCCGCCGCCGACGAACAGGCACAGCGCGGGCAGCGTGAAAAGCATGTAACGGTAGCTGAGCGACGGTCGCAGAACCGAGTATGCGGCCACGAGCCCAAAAGGGACGATCACGCTCAATGAAGTGAGCACAAACGGCATAGCGGCGGCGCGCGATTGGTCCCACGCGCGCACAAACGCGATTATCCCGACCAGCGCCCCTAGCGCATAGGCGGTCACCACCATCTGCCCCGAGGCATCGGTCCAGAACCCATCGGCCCAGAGACCGTTGAACATCCCGTAAACCGAGCGGCCGAGCGAATCCCAACTGAGCCCGGGAATCCACGAAGCCAACTGGTTAGCCTCGCGTCGGACAAGCCATAGCAGCGGCACGACCAGCAGTCCGACTATCGCGGCGCCTGCCAGCAGATGCCACCATGGCACACGGCGACGTTCGAACATCACAAGCGACAGCAGTTGCGCCGGCACGGCGGTTGCGGCGAGAGGGTGCGCGTAAGCCGCGAGCGCACTGGCCACAATCCATCCTGCGAGGTTCCCAACGCTTGGCTTTTCAACCACGCGGAGAAAGAAAAGCAGCGCGACCGCGACCAACATCCACTCCAGTGTGAATACCCGCGCCTCATGGGCGAAAAAAACCGCCATCGGGCTTACGGCGAACAGCAGCGCCGCCACCAGCCCGGACCTGGCCCCAAACAGCTTCTTTCCCAGCGTATAGATCACGAGAATAGTCGCGACCCCGGCGATTACCGACGGCATCCGCATCGAGAGTTCTGAAGCGCCGAAGACGTCAATCCAGATTTTGAGCAGAGAGTAGTAGAGGCCGTTCCACGGCTCCTTGGCGAGCACGAAATGACGCATCGCGGGCAAGGGCAGCGTTGCAACCTCCCAACTTAGGCCCTCGTCCATCCATAGACTCTGCGAGCTTATTCGATATAGACGTGCAACCAGGCCCAGCGCGACAATTCCCCACAGAGCGATAGGCTCCGCTCGGAACCGCAAGGCAGGCCGCAATGAAACGTCGTGGGCGAGGTTATGATCCCGCTCGCAACTCTGAGCCAGAGTTTCCGTTTCGACTCCCCGACGCCAACTCAACCCCATCGGCAGTCTCCGCGCAACCGCTCACCTGCTCGAAAAGGGGGAAGGCGGCAAAGACTGCTTGGGCACGCCGGAACCGGATGCCTCAAAAGGGCGCGTCAGCGATGGCAGCCTCTCGGACTCTACGCACGCAAAGTAGTCGGGCATGCTCTTCAGGTCGCCGCGACAGGCTGACTCGCTCCTGTAGGTGGCATAGGTGATCCATTTGCCGACCGGCACCGTCAGGTCCACTTGATAGTCACCCTTGGCATCTTTGACGGGCGGCAACTTGGGCGGCGGCAGCATCAGGAGCCACGTCAGAAGTCCTACGACAGGAAGGCAATGCTTTTTCATGGGATGTACCTAATATCCGGTCGGTGCGAGAAGCGCCGATCGCTTACTTCAGCTTCATCCGTTCGCACGCGAGCATCATACCGGCGAAACTCGCGCGGCGCTGGCTTTCAAGGTAGTTTTGATATCCGCCAATCAGAAGGCCGGGACCGCGTAGTCGCGGTCCCGGCCCATCTCACAAACCTATCTCCGATGAACTCTTAGTTTTGGTCGTCGTGAATGTAGTTCATCGTGAACCTCACGTTCACGCTGTTCGTTGGCCCCGAGTTATCGGACGTCATGACAATCACTGCCACTGAGTCACCTGGATTTACGTTGTCAACCTCGGTGCCGGGACCTGACTGCTCACTATTCTCGCAAGTGCAAGAAGTTGTGTGGTTGGGGTCCGGGCAAGCGCTGGTATTCGTTCCGTTCTGACCGGGCGTAACGACACCTTGGGTTATCGTGCATATGGGAGCACCCGGGGGACTAAGAGCGCAGCTCGGGTTGGATGTCAGATCGCACACAAAAAAGCTGTATGCGCCGCCTGCTCCACCTGGTCCACCTGGCCCTGGATTGATCGCGAAGTGAAAGTCCTGCAGCACACCTTCCGTCGGATGGCTTGGGTTAAGGGGAATCGGCACAAATGTCTCCGCCTGAAGGTGCCCTTGGATCTGTCCGCCGTTGCCTGGACCCATCGTGAGGCTTTCGGTGGGATTCCCTTGGGTAATAGCTTGCAAGCCGATCGTGTTGCCGAGCGTGCCACCGCTAAGCACTACTACGTCCTCGGTATTGAAGCCGGGAGCTCCTGTAACTCCCGTCCCGCCAAGGAAGCCAGTCGGGCCAACATTGCCGGTTGCGCCGGTGGGTCCCGTTGGTCCCGTCGGGCCGCCTTCTCCGCCTATAAGATTCGCCACTCCCTGTACGCCCTGGTCGCCCTGAGGGCCCGTGGGGCCCTGCGGCCCCGTCATCCCGATAACCCCTATCGGTCCCACCGCACCCGGCACTTCCGGTCCTGCAGAACCTGTTGGTCCCGTCGGTCCTGTCGGCCCCACCTCTTGCCAGCTAACGGCCGTGGTGTTGCCTGTGCAGGGGCTCTGGATTGCCCTGATTAGCCCATTTTTGGTAACGCAAATCGTTATCGTTTGAGCATTCGCATGTGCTGGCAGGCTCACCATCAGCGCAACCAGCGCCGCGCTTCCCACCAGCCACAGCCAACCTCTTTTATCTGAGTGCCTCATTCCATTTCCCTCCCGCGCCGCAATGGCAGCGAGGCTTGCATTGCGCTTTTCTTCGATGCTCATTTTGCCTCTGTCCAACCTCACCACGCGACTACAGCACCGCATCCAATACGCAAGGCGACGTTGGATTTGCGCCGGCGGGCGGTACTGTGGCGCCGTGGTCGCTAACGGGGAGTCCATCCAAACCGATGAGGTCCCCAGTCAACTGATAGGAGGCCGACCACGAGATATTGGACTCATTGCTGAGATCTTCGTTCACATCCGTATTTCCATTGGCTACACCCCGGATAAGGAGCAGGTCGCCAGCGTCGAAGAAATCGGCGTCCACGGAATCCGAGCAGGTCGTCGTTCCACTCCCGATGACGCAGAAATTGTTGCCAGCCGTGGCCGTGGTTATCCCGGTCGTGCCATCGAAGCTGATTATCCACACCTGGAATGCGTAATTGGCAGCCGGGCCTGGACCTGGGTTGAGCGATCGATTGCTGCTCGTCACGGTAAAGTACTCGAGGCACCCTTGGGGCATAGGTACTGCCGTGGTGTTGTTCTCCAATACAGCCTCTCCAGCCGGATCACCGCTCACAACGGGGGGGCTTGCGGAGGTTCGAGTGGCCGTTACACCAGGGGTCGAACTGGGGGGTGAGGTACTGCCCGGAGGGGTACCGGTCGAGTTGGTTTGATTGTCGAAGCACACTCCGGGACCCGGGTCCGACAAGGCTACAAGTTCGCCGCCCGGCGGCCCCGTTAATACGTTGCAATGCGCTCGCTCGGCTGCGTTTCCCGGACCCATGTGGATAGCCCGTTCGCCTTCAAATGGACCCGTGGGACCCGAGGGACCCGCGAGAAATCCTCCGAGGTCGATATCCGCCACTTTTAGGCCACCCGGACCATCATCGCTTCCAACGGTGGCACCCAAGTTACCGCCCGTGAGGACCGCAAGCTGGTCGCCGCCGGGATATAGGAGATTATCTGTCGGAGACGGACCTTTTCCGCCTTCACCCGTCGCGCCAGTCACGCCCGTGCCACCGACTGCTCCGGTTGGACCGGTTGCACCCATCACTCCGGTGCCCCCGTTGAATCCTTCGCTGCCGACGGGTCCAGGAATTCCCTCAGGACCCGTAGGCCCGGTGGGACCTGTAACACCCGGCTGGCCTTGCACTCCTACCGGTCCGACAGGACCCGATGGTCCCGTCGCCCCCGAAGCGCCGGTGGGTCCCGCAACGCCCTGAGGACCAGTAGCGCCAGGGAAATTCCAGACCAATCTTGTTTGATTGTTGCCACAAGATTGGCTGCCGATCCGGACTACTTCACCATCTGTTTTAACGCAAATCGATATCAGCGGCGTGCTGCCAGCACTCGCGGGCTGCGCGATTATCAGCATCGCTAGCGTCGCGGCTGTGGCGACCGTCCCCAACAGCTGACGCAACGCTCGTGTCTTGCCGTAAGACATGCTCTTCCCCTCCCTCGTGACCAAACATCTTTCGAAATTTCCAGTGCTCATAGTTCCACCACGTCCCCGCTGCTAGGCGCCGGGCCTAGATTCCTCCGGCCGGTTCGTCGCCGTTCGCGTACCGGCTGAACAGCATCGACCACGAAACGTCGGCCGGCATAAAAGGACTCGACTGCACTACCTGGATGGAAACCTGGTCACCGTTGTTGATTTGCAGGATATGGGCCGTATTTGAAAGCGTGTCCGAGCACTGAGCCCCGCCGGCGCTGTCGTTCGAGGTGGCGGTGTTGATGGTGCAGGTCAATGTGCCCGGCACGGCGCAGTTGTCGTTTACGCACACGGTGAAGACGTACTCCTCATCTCCATCGACGCCCGGTGGGGCGGTCACATGCACCAGGAGATTGGTCAACTGGGCATTGGTGGCGCCAGGGGCGGGTGGAATGGGTTGAAAGGATCCGGGCAGCGGTATGTCTTCAGAAAGCTGCTGCGCATCCATGCCGTTCCCAGCTCCAAGGAAAAAGGTAGTGGAGCCGCCCAAGGTATGTCCGGTCGCTTCCGCTACGTCGAAACCCAAATTGCCGCCGGTCAGGACAGTCGTGTTGAATGCGTTAGGTCCGGTCGCTCCAGTCGGTCCTTGCGCGCCGGTAGGACCCTGAAGACCAGTGGAACCGGTGGGACCGGCAAAGAACCCAGCCAAGCCCGGAGGTCCAGTTGGTCCGTTCGGACCGGTAGGGCCCATCTGACCGAGAGGGCCATCCGGACCCGGAACTCCCTGGTTCCCTTGAGGGCCTGTCGGACCTTGGACGCCACCCTCACCGGGAGTGCCAGCTACACCCTGTGGACCTGCGGGACCTGTCTGACCCGGCACCCCGTTCGTAAGGAACATGAGTTGAGTCTGGTGCTTTCCACACGGCCCGCCGATGTTCTTGATGTGTCCGCCGGTAGTAATGCAAAGCGTAGTAAACGTCTGGGCATGGCCAATCGTCGGCAACCACAGCATGACGAAAGCTGCCACAGCGCTCAGTGCCCAGCGCCGCGCATGTTTTAGAGTCCCCTGCATTCTCTTCCCCTCCCTAACCTGCGACGCTGACGTCGCGTCTTTTGTAATCCCAATCCCAATCCGTATCGAAACGAAATCGATAAATTGATGCGTACTCAAAGGACCCCTCTGCTCGACACATCCTGCCCCTAAATCGAGTGGCATACCTTCTGCCAGAAAGATGCTACCTCAGTCAAGTGGGGCCGTTTTTCCCTCAACACTCTGCGTTTCCTGCGCAATCTCTTGCTCACGCTGCGATAACGAGCAGCGCCGCACCTCAGCCTGCCTGGCCTGCCTCGCCCAATTCGGGAGTCTTGTGATCTACTATTGACCCCCCCGGGCCACTAATCCGCAGACATTCTTGGCAGAAAACCATAGGCGGAGTCAATCGCCTCATGAACATTATTTACCGCCATCCGTCGGTAACAGCCGCATCCTTCACTCTCCTGTAACTTATACATCCATTGGGGGAGTGGGTGATGCTCGCGCATCGTCTGAGGCCCGCACGCTCCAATCGGTGCGTCTGGCGATGAATATTTTGCGACAATAACCGTCTCGCGCGGAACACTGGCAATCGACGAAGTCTTTCGCGCGCGTCGCGTTTGCCGATTCCTTTGTTGCGATCGTAGAGTGACAATGAAAACACGATGCCCGTCGAATACATTCCTCGTACGCGCGATCTCTACAGCGATTTCACGCCCTACCGATGGGTCCACAACGAATCGGCGCCGTTTACTCCGCTCGCCAAGCCGGTCGCCGAATGCAGAATCGCGATGATCGGTTCCGGCGGAATCATGTATCGCGACCAGCCGCGCTTCCATCGCGAGGACGCGTCGTACCGCCGCATCCCGATTCACGCGCGGCGCGACGAACTCAGCGTGTGGCACTTCGGTTATCCTACCGGCGACGTCGAGCGCGACGTGAACTGCGTCTTCCCGCTCGAGCGGATGCGCGAGCTCGCAGCGGCCGGCGTCATCGGCGAACTCGTCGATCCCGCGTTCAGCTTCATGGGTGGAATTTATTCGGCGCGCAAAGTCCGCGACGAACTCGCGCCGCAAATCGTCGATGAGCTCAAGCGCGCACACGCCGACGCATTCTTTCTCGTCCCCGCATGACCGGTATGCCATCAGTCCGTTGGACTGATCGCACGCGCAGTAGAAGAAGCGGGAATTCCCACGCTCAGCATGACGTCGGCGCTCGACATCACTAAGTCGGTCAAGCCGCCGCGCGCGGTGTTCGTAAATTTTCCCCTCGGCCATCAAACCGGCCCGCCCGATCGACCCGACCTGCAGCGACAGATCGTGACCGATGCGATGCGCGCGTTCGAGACCATCACCGCTCCCGCGACAATCGTCGAGTTGCCCTACGTATGGGACGCCAACGATCGATCGTGGGAAGACGTCGACTACACCAAGGGATGGATGCCGGCGCGGCCGTCTCGCAAATCCGCCGACGAGCTCGAAGCGGAGCGCCAGGCAAAATTCCGCCGCAGCTAGATCCGCATTTCACGTCTCGCACTTTTCAACTCGCGCGAGTACTTTCATCCGAGCGGCCGGCGCCGACAATTTCGCGGGGAGGTACGATTCATATGTTCGGGGGACACGCACTTGATCTGGTGATTCTGCTGGCGTTGCTCGAATACTCGATACTCGGCCTGATGGTTGGACGCGCGCGGCAGACATACGGCGTCGAGGCGCCCGCCACCACCGGCAATCCCGACTTCGAGCGTTACTTCCGCGTGCACGAAAATACGCTCGAGAGTCTGATCGTCTTCATCCCGGCCGTATGGATTTTCTCGATGACGGTCAACTATCACTTCGGCGTCGCACTCGGCCTGTTGTTCTTGATAGCGCGAATCATCTACGCCCGCGGCTATTTGAGCGCAGCAGCCAAGCGCGGACCCGGCGCGATGGCCAGCGCCGCAATCTGCACCGTCCTGCTGCTCGGCAGTTTGATCGCGATCATAATCAAAGCCCTGTAAACATTTTTAATCATCAAGGAGAATTTTCATGGCGGAAGAACGCAAAGGCGCGGTTACGATGCGGGGAAATCCGATGACCCTGGTCGGCCCCGAAATCAAAGTCGGACAAAAAGCTCCCAACTTCAACGTGGTCGGCAAGGGGATGGCGCCGGCGACACTCGATCAGTTCAAAGGCAAGGTCAAAATCATCACGACCATCCCGTCGATCGATACTCCCGTATGCGACGCCGAGACGCGCCGCTTCAACGTCGAGGCGAGCAATCTCCCCGGCGACGTCCAGATTCTCTCGGTCTCGATGGATTTGCCGTTTGCGCAGGCACGATGGTGCGGCGCGGCCGGCGTCGACAAGGTAACCACGCTCAGCGACTGGCGCAGCGCGAGTTTCGGCACCGGCTACGGCGCGTTGATCAAGGAACTGCATCTGCTCGCGCGATGCGTATTCGTCGTCGACAAGAACGACACCGTCACCTATGTCGAGTACGTAAAGGAAATCGCCGACCAGCCCAACTTCGAAGCCGCGCTCGAAGCAGCGAGGAAGGCTGCCACCTGACAGCAGGCACTCGTAGACAGGATTCCCTTTTACCTTTCTAACAGGGACGGAGTCCCGCATCTGTTTCCGAACACTGGGTGCAGGGGTCACCCCTGCCCAAGGAAGCGTGAAACCCACGGTGGGTTTCACTACAATTAAGTTCTGCCGACGTGTCACGGGCACGCCCGCGCATGCTAGATCTCTTCCTTCAATGCCCACCTCCACGCCCAATCCTCACGCCTTCACCGACGCGCTCAAGCGCGGCCTCTATGAGGCCATTTTTCGCCGCCGCGACATCCGCGAGTTCATCTCCGATCCGATTCCCGACGAGGTCCTCGCGCGCGTGCTGATCGCGGCCCATCATGCGGCCAGCGTCGGCTTCACGCAGCCGTGGGACTTCATTGTCGTGCGCAGCCTCGAGCGACGCCGCCTCGTCAAGGAAGTCTTCGAAGCCGAGCGCCAAAAAAACGCGGGCCAGTTCAGCGGCGAGCGCCGCGAAAAATATCTCTCGCTCAAGCTCGAAGGCATCCTCGAAGCACCACTCAACCTGATTGTCACCTGCAAGCCCGACCGCTTCGGACCCGCCGTGCTCGGCAAGACCAGCATCCGCGATGTCGAGATTTACTCGGCGTGCCTGGCGGTCGAGAACCTGTGGCTCACGGCGCGCGCCGAGGGCCTCGGCATCGGATGGGTCAGCATCATGCGCAACGACGCTCTTGCCGAAATCTTCGGCATCCCCGATGACGTCATTCCGATCGCCTATCTATGCGTCGGCTATGTCCGCGAGTTCCCCGACCGCCCGATACTGGCCAGTGCGGATTGGGCGCAGCGCCTGCCGCCAAAATCGCTGATTCATTTCGATTCGTGGGACGACGCAAGCAGCCGAAACTCAGCGAGTGCCGAATCATTGCTAAGAAAAATCGACGACCATTCCATCTGGCTCTCGATTTTCCCCGAAGATTCGCCCGACAAACCCCCGTCGCGCGACTAACCCGAACGCGAAGAACTCGCTGCGATTGTTGCCCTTGCTTCGAGGGAAGGGGGCAAGGGTTTGGTTTTGGTAATCACTGACTAATCACGCCGACGCAACTGGCTATTTCCAGAACTCCTTCGAATAGCCAGTTGCTAATCGACGATTCCTGCTGAAGTCAGCGCCGTCTAACGTCCGCGCCATTCATGGTGATGGTGCCAACCGCCGCCCCAACCGGGCCCTCCTATATAGCATCCGCTAGCCGCAGTCATGACTGACAACATAACGATGGCCTGTAAAATAGTGATTATTCTCCTTTTCATGATCATCCACCTCACACCCCCTTTAACTGCATAGCGGATGCCAATCGAATTTCGCCGTGGATCCGGGAAGACTTCGCAACGAATCCGGTGGCGTCTACTCAGGATTGCGAAGTCGTTTTTTCATAGCGCCAACTTTGCTTAATGGGTCAACGCAAAGTATGACGATAAAACAAAAGATACGGTTGGAAAAATGGTGCGACCGTTCAGCAGAGGATCCCCGCAAAAGAAACGTTCGAACGGTATTCTCAGATTCATATCGCATTCGCGAAAAGGGAAATCCCATGGACCGGCGCCAGTTGATCGCTTTATATGCTCGTTGATCGCGTGAAGATCACTCTTAACCTCCGTGCTTCATCGCCTGTTCGACCAACCGCATCAAGGTCACTGACCGTGATCGAGACATGATTCATTGATCCAAGCAGTGGCATATTGATACGCCTCCACGCGTCTTTTCCCGATCCTAACTTCTCCTTGGCCAAGGCCGCCCGCTCCTAACCTCCCCTTGTCCGAGGGGAGGTCGGCGTAAGCCGCGCAGCGGTGTCGCCGGGAGAGGTGCAACGCCAGACATCGCACAACACCGACTCGTCTAACCGCGATTCACAGACACCAGGGCCGCCGCTAGCCCTCCCTATCGAGCTAATACACAAGACTCTTCTTCATGAAGTAGTGCGTATGCCCCTTTGGATGATCTTCCAGTGTGCCGAAGACCTTATAGCCCAGCTTCTCGTATAACGGCCGCGCCTGGAAACTGAACGTGTCCAGATAGGAGTAGCTACATCGACGCTCGATCGCGAGATGCTCGATAGCAGTCATCAGTTTCGTGGCGTAGCCCTTCCCACGGATAGCCGGATCCACCCACACCTCGGAAACATAGAGCCAGAGACCCCAGGTGTTGCCGAGCGCGCCGCCCAGAATCTCGCCGTTGTCGCTCTGAATAAAGACCTTGGCCTCCGACCGCACCTGTTCGGGGAGTCCTATAGCAGCATGGGCGTGGCCGTGGACGCCATCGTTGATAATCCTCTGCACCTCAGCGGACGCATACGGCTGCATCGTGACCTTCACGGCATCCTGCGGATCGCGGCGCTTGGCTTCGATTCCAGTCAGAGGCCGTTTCGTCAAGTAGTATCGCCGATGACCATCCACGGGATGGTCATCGAGTTCACCGAATACGCGGTATCCCAGCTTCTCGTACAGGGGCCGAGCCTCGTAACTTGCAGTTTGAAGAAAGGCCGCGACGCATCCTTTGCCGATAGCATACTTCTCAGCCGCCGCCATGAGTTCGGTCGCATAGCCGCGCCCCCGCGTCCTCAGATCGACCCACAGAGATCCCACGTGCAACCATCCGTCCCAGATACCACCGAACAGCCCGCCCAGGATCGCCCCGCCAGCATCCTTGACCAGAAACCCCACCGGATAAAACTCCACAATCCCGGTAGCCGCCGTATTGTGACTGCGCAGCCCACGGTCGACCACCTCGATCCAAGCCCGAGGCGGCTCCGCCTCAACAATGATCCTCAGTTCGCTCATCGATTTCCCCTTGCTCTTACCTCGCCCGTTATTTTACGGGAGAGGCGGCCCGCCGCAACGCGGCGGGTAGGTGAGGGTTCTGCGATCGCGTCCTTGTAAGCCGCTGCTTCTCGTGATG
>JBAWCX010000708.1:0-1870 GCA_049590495.1 Binatus sp. (SeqCode) | reverse complement strand
ACAGCGGCGAAGACAGCAGAACCTCGCTCTCGATTCCCGCGTTCGCTTTGAGGAAATCGAACGAAAACTCCATAGCTCGCTTTGTTTCATCCCAAGCACTTTTCAAGCGATCAATCGAAATCGTGCTCACGCTCTTAAACCTGCTTTGTCCAGTGGCGAAAACGACGAGAGCGCGAACCAGCAGGCCAAGTTCAAAGGAGAAAGGACCTTTTTCCTCACAGCGTTGTCTGTACTCTTCAAGCTCTCTGAGAGAACCTTCCCACCTCGACGTAATCAATGCCAGCGCGAGATCCGAGCCTCTAAGTCTTGTACCAAGGGAATTAACCCGCACGAAGATTACCGCGACCTCTTCGTATGAAAGTTCCCTTTCCAGAACGATCATCACGTACTGATAGTCTCGGATCTTTCTGAGCTGCTGTAGACGATTAGAATACTTTGCAAAATTGGGGTCATCGAGAGACTGAACAAGCGGCTTCAAAATTTGGGCGTCCGTCTTGTGATTCGTTAAAACATCGGTGACATTCACCCAACGAGGGTCATTGGATAGGGCTTTCGTCGCCACCACGAACGTTTGTCTTCGTATCACCTTCTGAATGTTCGAGCCTTGGTCTTCTTTTTCGTCGTCTTCATCCGCTTCTTTGCCGTTCTGTTCCTCCTCTGCTACCTCAGCGGTTGAGTCGTCCGGATGATCCAGATTGAAGAGGATTTCAATCTTCTTATTGGTTCCAGTTCTCCTGTCGATTGGAAGGCTCATGAAGACTGCAGACAGCGAGGTTAGACGTTGCTGTCCGTCGAGCAAAAGTTGATGTGTCTTGAAGGCACTCGATTTGCCCCCGACCGCCATGTCCTTCTGCGGAGCCGCCTCGGTCTCCCAAACCAAAATGGTTCCGGTCGGATATCCGCGATAGAGAGAATCCAAAAGGTCGCGCACCTGTGAATCTCTCCAGATGTATCCTCGTTGCATCTCCGGAAGCCGGAGCTCATTACTCGCGACCTTCGATACAAGAGCACCTACCGTAATATCAGTCTTCGACATCCGTCACCCCATTTCATGTTCGGCTCCACGCAAACTCCCTCTCGCCTGAATTATAGCGAACCGCATGCCCGCGTTAGTTTACTGGATCGAGCGGTACCTGCGCGTCTGAACTATAGCCGGAGTCGGGACGTTAAACACAAGAATCAGCTGAGCCACGTCGCCAAAAGACCGATAGAGCCACCGGGTATTAGGCCCACGAGATCGCCCCCGATTTGCTACAATTATGGGGATGATTTCCCGACGCGGCTATGCCGACATCCTGCGAGACCTCGAAGCTCTTGAGGCGTATCTGACGACCTTGGGCTTACACGGTGCCCCGAATGATCGTCTCCGAGGATTAATGGCGGACATCAGGAAACTTGAGCGGGCGCAGGCTGAGGGCGCTCTACCGGCACTTGAAAGCCAATCGGGAGAGAAGACAGCGGGACTGGTTTGGTCGCTCGTCGAGGGTAAAGGATGGACTGAAATCTTCCAAGGTCTCAACGGTTACGATCCGCAGGTCATGACGACATTAATGCGCAAAGCTATGAAGGGTCCGCTGTACCCTCGACACGAAACTGCGAACTCCAACCAGGCGAGAAACACTGTCTTTGAGATGATAATGGGCGCACGTTTTCGACTCGCAGGAGCGAATCTAAAACTCGGTGGGCAGCGAGCAGATCTCTCGATCGATCACTTCGGTTCAAACATCTACGGCGAATGCAAGCGTCCGCAAAGCGAACAAGGCATCGAAGAAAACATTGCCAAGGCGGTTGATCAATTGCGCGAGCGTTTTGCTTCAGATCCCCGTCCTAATTCGTCAGCGGGCTTCATCGCGATAGACATCTCCAAGGC
>JBAWCX010000707.1:0-8940 GCA_049590495.1 Binatus sp. (SeqCode) | reverse complement strand
AAACAGGACGGCGATCGAAAGCGCAGTTCTCATTGATACTCCGTAACGCCATCGCGCACCGACCTGTGAATAATGTACTTCTGTCGCTGCCATCGACCCTGCTAGTGTCACGGACTGGTTGTTAGCGGGGCAGGTGGGTTTTCTTCTGGCCAGCCTGGACGGCATCGAGAGAGAGGGGTTGTGACGATCGTGCGGCGCTGGTTGCGGTTCGTTTCTTTATCCCGGGTGGCTGCATCATTTCTCGTCGCCGCTACGATCTTGTTTGTCGCCAGCGCGGATGCCCAGGTGAACGACGTCCCCCGCATCGGTCGCAGGCCCGCCGGGAGCATACTCACGGTCACGCCGACTCATTTGAGCTTCAGCGAAATCAAGCTCTCGAGCAGTACCGTAACGGAGACCAAGGCCTTCACCATCAAGGACACTGGAGACAGTCCGCTCTCACTTACCGTCGCGCCGCCAGTCGGAAGCCAATTCTTCAGGATAATGTCGGGGCAGGGTCCGGCGCTGCTTCAGCCGAACGAACCGATGACCGTGACCGTAGAGTTTGCGCCCACCAGAGATGGAGCGGATTTTCTCGGCAGCATCGCGATCACCAGCGATGCGACCGCTGGCAGCGCGAAGGCTAAAGTTAAATTGACGGGCGCGGCAAAAAAACACAAGCGGCCGACCCCGACCCCGACGGCCACGCCCACGGACACTGCAACCGCTACCGCGACCTTGACTCCAACTGCCAGCGCAACCGCAACCGTGACCCCGTCTGCGACAGCTACAGCCACTCTCACTGCGACTCCCACCGCAACGGCGACATTAACGGCCACGGCGACTCCTACGGCAACACCTACCGCGACCGCAACTCGGACTGCTACAGCTACGCCTACAACTACGGCCACCAGGACGGCGACTCGAACTGCGACCGTAACGGCAACGGCATCAACTACGCCGACAGCTACAACGACTGGAACTCCAACGGCCACATCGACTGTTTCGACAGCCACGCCTACCGCTACTGCAACGATTGCGGCAATCCCGACCGACGTGCTGACTTATCACAATGACATCGAGCGCACCGGGCAAAATCTCACCGAGGAGACGCTGACCACCAGCAACGTCAAGACTTCGTTTGGTCAGCTGTTCCACGTTTCAGTTGACGGCCTGGTCGACGCGCAACCACTCATTAAGACGCAGGTAAGTATCCCCGGTCAGGGCATCCACAACGTGCTCTACGTGGTCACCGAGAATGACAGCGTTTACGCCTTTGACGCCGATAGCGGCGCGGCACTTTGGAATGTGTCGGTGCTTGGGACGGGAGAGGCTGCCTCGGATAACCGGGGATGCAGCCAGGTAACGCCCGAAATCGGCATCACGTCGACGCCGGTAATCGATCCGAGCGCGGGCTCTCACGGCACTATCTACCTGGTTGCGATGTCCAAGAATACGACGTCGGGCGCCTACTTCCAGCGTATCCACGCGCTGGACATGACGACCGGGGCCGAAGAGTTCGGCGGTCCGGTTACGGTCACGGCGACATTTCCCCCTGGCCCTGCTTTCAATCCGGCGCAGTACAAGGAGCGGGCGGGATTGCTTCTGCTTAACGGGCAGGTGATCACCACTTGGGCATCGCATTGCGATGACTCTCCCTACAATGGCTGGATCATGGCCTATAACGAGAACACATTGGCGCAGACTTCGGTCCTCGACGTCACTCCCAACGGCAGTGAAGGCGCGATATGGCAGGCCGGCGGAGGACCGGCGGCTGACAACTCGGGCAATATCTACCTGCTGGACGGCAACGGGACTTTCGATACAAGTGTCAACGCCAACGGATTCCCCACCAAAGGAGACTTTGGAAACGGTTTCCTGAAACTGTCCAACTCGAGCGGATTGCAGGTCGCCGACTTCTTCGAGCCCTTCAACACCGTCACCGAGTCTAACGAAGACGAGGATTTGGGTTCTGGCGGTGCGATGGTGTTGCCCGACATGATCGATTCGAGCGGCACGACCAGGCAACTTGCGGTCGGCGCCGGCAAGGACACCAACATCTACCTCGTTGACCGTACCAACATGGGCAAGTTCAACTCCGCCAACAATAACAACGCCTACCAGGTGCTGGCGGGTGCGCTGGACGGCGGCGAATGGGCGATGCCGGCTTACTTCAACAACACTCTTTACTATGGCGGGGTGAGCGCACCGCTTCAGGCGTTCGCGTTTTCGCTGGCGAGGCTCGTGGCGATGCCGTCGTCGAAAAGCACCGAGACTTACGGCTATCCGGGAAGCTCGCCGAGCATTTCGGCCAACGGAACGAGCAACGCAATCGTGTGGGCCGTCGAGAATTCAAGCGGTGCCGGAATCCTGCACGCCTACGACGCGACCAACCTGGCCACCGAGTTATACAACAGCAGCAAAGTGCCGGCGGATAGTTTTACAGACAACAAGTTCATTACGCCGACGATTGCCAATGGCAAAGTTTATGTCGGGACGCCGAACAGCGTGGCCGTGTTCGGATTAAAGCCCTGAGCCGGCGTGCTGCTCCTGCGGGTGAGTGGCGATAAAATGAAGCATCAGCGCGCGCAGCTCTGCGCCATGCGGACCGAACAGGATCGCGGTGCCGTGTGCTTGGCCGGGGTAAACCTCAATCGACTTCGGCGCTTGCGCCAGACCATACAAAATTTCCGGCTGGTTGCCGACCAGCGGGTCGCCGGCCGAAGTCACAAATAATATCGGTGCGCGAACGTGTCGGATTGCGTCGGTCACGGTCAGTCCGCCGAAGCTGGTTGGCGTCGAGATGCAAATGATTCCGGCCACCGGCTCGCGCGCAGCGACCAGGATTGCGGCCTCGGCGCCGAGACTCGCGCCCGCGATGAAGATGCGCGAGACGCGGGGACTCAGGAACCGATAGGCGGCCAGCAGATCGTCGCCGGCGAATTCGGTGCCCGAGGTTCCCTCCGATTCCGTGAATCCGCGGAAGTCAAAGGTCAGCGCCTGGTAGCCGTGCGCCGCGAGCACTTGCGCGAAGTCGGTCCAATCGGACTGATCGGCGGGATACATGTGCGCGAGGATCACGCCGGTCGATCCGGTGCCATAAAGATGACCGCGCAGCAGCACGCCGTCGGAGGTCGTGAACGAGACGTGCTCGCCGCCGAGATCGGCAGGCTTGCGCGTCGGATTTGGTGCGAAGCATCCCGCGGCCAGTGCGAGGATCGCCGCAATCGCAACTGCAGCGTGTTTTTTGCGAGCTTGAAACGAACCTGATGGCTGATAGGATGCGGGCATCGGAGGCAGCAACAATGACAAAACTTCACGGAACTTCAAGATCGCGCAGCGCCCGCTCCTTGTGGGCTCTCGAAGAGCTCGGCGTCACCTACGAGCATCTTCCGATGCCGACCACCGAAGCCAAGTCGCCCACGCATCTCAAGCTCAATCCCAACGGCCACGTGCCGGTGCTCGAAGACGACGGCGTCGTCATGTGGGAGTCGATGGCGATCAATCTCTACCTGGCCGAAAAGTACGGCAAGAATTCGCTGTGGCCGTCGGAACCCGCCGCGCGCGCCGACGTCTACAAGTGGAGCTTCTTCGCGATGACCGAAGTCGAGCCGCATCTCGTCACGCTCCTGCGCAATCGCGTGCTGAATCCTCCCGAGAATCGCGACGAGAAGGCCGCGCTGGCCGCGATCGAAGCTTTGAAGGCGCCGCTCAACGCGCTCGAAGAATCGCTCAAGGGCAGGGAATACCTGCTCGGCAAGAACTTCACGATCGCGGACCTGAACGTGGCTGCGGTAATGAGCTGGATACCGATGATGAAGCTCGACATATCGTCGACGCCCAACGTGCAGGCGTGGCTGAATAGATGTCTCGGGCGCGATGCCAACAAGAAGGTGCGCGGCCTGAAGTAATCGTCAGCCGACTGAAGTGAGGTGAGCATCATGGGAGTGTTGTCAGGTTATCGCGTCATCGAGCTGGCCGGGATTGGCCCCGGGCCCATGTGTGCGATGCTGCTGTCCGACATGGGCGCAGACGTGTTGCGAATCGATCGCGCCGCCGACGCCGGTTTGGGCGTCGCGATGGATCCGAAGTACAGCCTGCTCAATCGCGGCCGGCGCTCGGTGGCGCTCGATCTGAAAAAGCCCGAAGCGATCGAGGCAGTGTTGCGCCTCGTCGAGAAAGCCGACGCGTTGATCGAAGGCTTCCGTCCCGGCGTGACCGAACGGCTTAGCCTCGGCCCCGACGATTGTCTCAAGCGCAATCCGCGCCTCATCTACGGGCGCATGACGGGATGGGGGCAGGAAGGGCCGCTCGCGCATGCGGCAGGCCACGACATCAACTATATCGCGCTCTCGGGCGCGCTGCACAGCTTCGGCCGCAAAGGCGACGCTCCGGTTCCTCCCTTGAACCTGGTCGGCGATTTCGGCGGCGGCGCGCTCTACCTGGCTCTGGGAGTGGTCGCGGGCCTGCTCGAAGCGGCTAAATCCGGCAAGGGCCAGGTGGTGGATGCCGCGATGGTCGACGGAGCCGCGTCGCTGATGACCGCGATTTACGGGATGCATGGCTCGGGGTTCTGGAACAACGAGCGCGGCGACAACATCCTCGACACCGGCGCCCACTACTACGAAGTTTACGAAACGAAAGACGGCAAGTACGTCGCGATTGGATCGATCGAAGCGAAATTTTATGCCGAATTGCTCCGCCTGTCGGGTCTCCAGGGCCAGGAGCTGCCGCATCAACAGGATCGCAAGTCGTGGCCCGCGATGAAGGAGCGGCTGAAGACGCTGTTCCGCACCAAGACGCGCGACGAATGGTGCAAGATCATGGAGGGCAGCGACATTTGTTTCGCGCCGGTGCTCAACATGGATGAAGCGCCGAAGCATCCGCACAACAAACATCGCGGAACTTTCGTCGAGGATGGCGGCGTAACCCAGCCGGGGCCCGCGCCTCGATTCTCGCGGACGCCAAGCGCGATTCAGCGCCCGCCGGCCAAGCCGGGCGAGCATACCGAGGAAGCATTGCGCGACTGGGGCTTCGCTAACTCGGATCTGGAGAAGCTCCGCAAATGCGGCGCGATAGCCTAGGCGCTTAGCTCCTCGAGCAGCGCCATCGCGTCGTTCAGGTCCGTGAACCAGTTGTAGGTGTCCGCGAGCATCGCGCGCGCCTATCGTTCTATTGACGAAAAGCTATTACGACTAGTGCAAGTATCCCGAGGAGCGAGATCAGTGCGGCAACCAGCACTGCCAGTGAGCGCCGCTTGCCGACGTATTGCGCTCCGAGCCCTCGGATATCCTCGCGGTATTCTAGCGTCGCCAGGATCAGTGAAAAGAGTCCGATGCTCACCAGGATCAAGGCGAAGCCGTGGGGCCCGATTATCCGATTCTGCCGACCAGGCGGCGGAACTTCGATCTGAAAGAATTTGTAGATGCTGAAACCGAAAGTGATCAGCGAAGTCGACGTTCTGATCCACGCCATCATCGTTCGCTCGTACGCAGCGCGCGTGCGATCGAAGGCTAGTCTGGTCGAAACGTCGAGGGCCGGTGCGCTCTGCGAGGTCTGCTCGGCCATTTGCATCAACCTCTTTCCGCCCCTTGTTGATTCCCATGGCTGACGGTATCTCGCTCCGGTCCACGCGGTATGATGGGGGCCGAACGCGCCACCAGAATCTGTGCGCTAACCAGCAACATCCAGAGTGGGAAAACGAGCGTGATCCATCTCCAGTCAGCGATCACCACCAACAACAGCGCGGCACAGCCATAGCCCGAGATTGCGATCCAGCGTGGAAAAAGGGCGGTACGCAACGCGATGGTGCAGGTTGAGAACATGAAGACCGCTGCCATTTTCATTGCAAACAGGTTCAGTAACGTGTCGTCTATATGACGGCCGAAGTAATAGACTTCGCCATGGATATTGCCAGCAGCCACTGACTCGATTAGCGCGTCCATCACAGCCGATGCGACGAACATGCAAGCCACGAACAGCAACCCGCTCGCTATGAATACGGTCGCGAAGAACTGGTCTTCGAGCTCGCCCAAGCGGCTACGAAGTACGCCGATGAACCACAGAAACGCGATACCGGCAAACGGAACACAGTCCAAAGCAAATCGTACTGCATTTCGGTGGGTTGGCTCGGTCAGCCAGATACCAGGCAGGGACGGATCAGCCGGCACAGCGTACCGCACAAGCCCAATCCCGACGATCGTCAACAACGAAAAAATCACGCCAGCGATGGCCGCGCCGCGTGGGGGCTTGAGGGCTTGCTGGCGATAAGGCTTTGGTGTGCTCGTCACGTTAAGGTGGGATGTTCATCTCTATGTTGCGCGCGCAGGGCGTCAGGATGGGTGCTGTGTCAATTCACTGTATAGCCACGCCCTTGCAGACAGGCCGACATCGCTCGCATGTATGCCTCTCTACCAGGACTGGACGCCGCCGCTACATCAGCTCTTCTATCGGCTTCTCGTATTTTTTCGTCCCGACGGCGGAATCCGCCAACCATGCCTCCCATTGCTGCCCCGGCGGCAGCGCCCTTGCCGGCGTTACCCGTAATCGCACCGCCAACCGCTCCGAGCGCAGCTCCTCGAGTAGCTCCTTGTAGAACGGGAGCAGAAGACGACTGACGCTGCTGAGCGGGCTGGGAGTTTGTGCTCTGCGGTCTACTTGGGTCGAATCCCGTTTGTTGTACCGCCCAGGAATGGCATTCATACCGGTCTTTATCCTGCTGCGCTTGGTTCTGTCCTTTCCCGGGATAGATATACATGTCAGTTTGCGCCCTCGCTATTGGAGCGCAAAAGAACAGAAAAACCAAAAGGCTAAAGGGCAACCCGACCAAAAAACTGGGCTTCGGCCAGACTGTCATTTCATTTTTCTCCTCTATGGGGGCGAACGATTAAGGGCGACCTGTCGTTCGCGCCGCTCAGTGGTTCAGGATAGGTGCTGTGCCCTGCGCCCTCGCCCGGACACAGCACCTTAGCTGTTCGTCGATACCCGAATGGCTGGTCAGTGGGGGCCGCCTCCGCTCGCGTCGACCAATTTCCGCATCACAGCATCAAGGTTGAACGAGGCCGGCTTCTGACGCGGCGGGAACTTCTGGAAGTTCTCGATCTGTTGGGCTACCACTGCCTGCATGGCGTAAATGATGTAGCAGTGTGCGATCATCCAGTCATAGTAGGTGTTTGAGTTCTCATCAGCCCGCTCGAACGGATCGCGGCGCAGGTGGAAGATCTTTGGGGCCCGCAGGTGAACGAATGGCTCGAGCCAACACTGCAACTGCTTGGCGCGTTGCTCCATCAGCACCACCTTCCAGTCGCGCATCCGTATCCCCAGGATGTCACCGTCATCACTGATGTAGAAGAAGAACTCCCTTGGGCTTTCCTTCGCCTCGCCGGTCAGGTACGGCAACATGTTGAAGCCGTCGATGTGGACCTTATAGGTCTTGTTGCCGACCTTGTTCCCATTGAGGAGCTTCTCCTTGATGTCTGGTTCTCCGGCAGCAGCCAGGAATGTCGGCAGCCAATCCTGGTGACTGACGATTCCATTCACCACTGAACCTGCCTTGATCTTGCCCGGCCAGCGCACAAAGGCCGGCACGCGCCAACCGCCTTCCCAGTTGGTGTTCTTCTCCGACCTGAACGGGGTAATGCCGGCGTCAGGCCAGCTGTTGTAGTGGGGACCGTTGTCGGTCGTGTACATCACGATCGTGTCATCGGCGATGCCTAGCTCGTCGAGCTTGCCCAGCATCCTGCCGATATCTTCATCATGGGCAACCATGATGTCGTTGTAATCCCCCTGGCCACTTTTGCCCCTGTGCCTTTCGGCTGGGTGGGTGCGGAAATGCATCGCGGTGGTGTTGTACCAGAGGAAGAACGGCTTATTCGCCTTGTGAGTCTCATCGATGAAGCGCAACGCATGGTCCGTTATTTCGTCGTCGATGGTTTCCATCCGCTTCTTTGTTAACGGTCCGGTGTCCTCGACCTTCTGCCCACCCTTGCCGTCTGCCCAGCAGTGGAGCACGCCCCGGGGCCCAAACCGCTTCTTAAACTCGGGCATCTTCGGATAGTCAGGGTCCTCGGGCTCCTCTTCGGCGTTGAGGTGATAGAGGTTGCCGAAGAATTCGTCGAAGCCATGCATCGTCGGCAGGAACTCGTCCTTGTCGCCCAAATGATTCTTGCCGAACTGGCCGACGGCATAGCCATGCGGCTTGAGCAACTCGGCCATGGTCGGATCCTCCGCGCTCAAACCGACATCGGCTCCGGGCATACCGACCTTGGTGAGGCCTGTGCGGATCGGATTCTGGCCGGTGATGAACGCGGCTCGGCCCGCCGTGCAGCTCTGCTGAGCGTAGTAGTCGGTGAAGGCGACGCCTTCGTTGGCCACACGGTCGATGTTGGGCGTTCGGTAGCCCATTTGCCCGCGGCTGTTGTAGCTGATGTTCCACCAGCCGATGTCATCGCCCTGGAGGATGAGAATGTTCGGCTTGCCTTGCTTAGCCATTTCAATCTCCTTTTGGTTAGCTTGCCAATTTCAGTTCAACTCTCTCTGTTGAGCGAAGGGGTCAGTGCCAAGAGGAATAATCGAGATCTGATCCGGCCTTCGTCAGCAACCTGCCTCGGTAAATACTCCGTTCCGGCACGGACTGATATTGTACTTTGGTACACTACCTTTCGATTTTTCATCGGCTTCACAACGCGTACGCGAAGGAGTTTCTGGAGATAACCGCGCTGCGGAGAGTCCTCATGCGCGACCGGTGCGCCGAACAGCGCGGCGACCGTATTGCGCTCACCCTCGGCAAGATCGCAACGCTTGGCCCTGCATCACGTAGTACTGGGTTCCAAGGGGTCACCCCTTGGCGCGCGCCGCGCAGGCGTGACTTTTATGCGCGGCCGGTCAGACGCGCCCGCTCGAGCACGCCTTCGAAAATCCGCACCGCGACCGCGTCGACGAGCATCCCGCCTGCGCCTGCGG
>JBAWCX010000706.1:0-4792 GCA_049590495.1 Binatus sp. (SeqCode) | reverse complement strand
AGAGAAGGCTGCAAAGAAAACAACGGCGGCGCGCCGCCAGGACGCGGAACAGGGCAAAGATGCCGCGCACGATTCAGACAAGATGCACAGCCGCGATGAGCGGGGCGAGGCGGCGGATGCGCGCGAGGAATCGCGCGAACCCGGTATCGACGCCGCGCGCGTCGCGCGAATCCGCGCGATCGAGCGGATGCCGTTCGACAAATTCTCCGACGTTGACTACGACGCGGCGCGCGAGGCGCTCGCGCCGCTCATTCGCCGCTTTCGGATTCGGCTGGGAAGACGCCTGCGAGCTGCGCAGACCGGCAGAATCGACTTTCGTCGCACGATTCGCGCCGCGATCCAACGCGGCGGTGCGCTGATCGATCTCAACTTCCGTGCGCGGCGTCCGCGTCATGTCGATCTCGTAATCCTCGCCGACATTTCGGGCTCGGTCCGCTATGCGGCGCAGTTGATGCTCGAGTTGATGGCGGGCGCGCGCGAATGTTTCCGCCGCGTCAGCAGTTTCGTGTACGTGGACCATCTGGCAGAGGCGGACTTCGAGGATGGACACCTGGTGATGACGCCCGCGCTAGACCTGTACGCGCGCTCGGATTTCGGCCGCGTGCTCGGCGAGCTTTGGGAGCGCCGAACCGGATTACTGACTCGCGGCAGCATCGTCGTGATCCTGGGCGACGGCCGCAACAACCGGCTGCCGGCCCGCGCCGACCTGATCCGCGAGATCGCGAGAACTTGCCGCGGCGTGGTGTGGCTGAATCCGGAAGATCCCGCGCGCTGGGGCACGGGCGACAGTGCGATCAAACAATACGCGCGCGAAGTGAACGCGATTGTGCCGTCGCGCAATCTCCGCGAGCTGCAAGTCGCGCTGGCCGCGATCGCATAGCGCCTTTTAGAAGTCGAACAGCTCGCGCATTTTGGCGAGCAGCCATCGATGAGGTCCGCCTTTGCCGTCCTGGGTCGAGCCGGATGCGAGCGTTTCCAGGCGCTGCCGGTTTTTTTCGGCAATGATATCGCCGATGACCGCCGCCGCCTCGGGATGTTCCTTGAACAGGCGGGTAAATCCCTCGCGGTCCATCTCGATCACTTCGACGTCGGTGGTCGCGCGCACGCTTGCGTTGCGCGGTTCGCCCATCATCAGCGAAGTCTCGCCCGTGAAATTCCCGCGAGAGATTTCGGCAAGGTGGCGGGTCTCTCCGTTGGGAGTGTGACCGAGAACTTCAGCCTTGCCGCTGCGCACGATGAACATCGAGTCTCCCGGTTCGCCGTAGCGTATCAGCATCTCACCGGCGCCAAACTGGCGCACCGAGACGGTCGGCACCAGTAATTGCAGCTCGTCGTCGCTCAGGCCGCGCAGCCAATCGACCTGGCGCAGGTCGTTCATCAGCTCGCGCTCGAAGTCCTTGTCGGCCCGGTCTTCCTCGTCGCGGCCCGCGTCGTGCACATGGACGGTGCGGGTCGGGAACGGAATCTCAATCGAATGCCGGCGAAGCGCGTACCAAAGGCTCGATGCGACGCGATCGCGCACGTGTTCCTGCACGCCGTAGTCCTCGATCCAGTACTTGATTCGATATTGGATCGCGAAATCGGAATACTCCCAAGCCTGGACTTCTGGCGGCGGCTCGCGCAGCACTTGCGGCACGTCGCGCAGCAGAGTGAGTACGACTTCGCGCACGTGATTGGGGGGCACCCCGTAGCTGATTCCGATCGTAAGTTCGTCACGCACCGCGCCGGTGGCGTAGTTGATCAACACGTCCTTGGCGATCACGGAGTTGGGAATCTCGAGGCGCTCGTTGTCCCGCGTCAGGATCGTCGTCGCACGCCATGCGATTCCCTTGACCCGCCCGACATGCTGGCCACTGCGGATCCAGTCGCCGGGATCGAAGGCGCGCCCCATCGTGAGCGACAGGCCGCTGAAGACATTGCCCAGCGTTTCCTGCAGCGCGAAACCGAGCACCGCCGCAAACACGGTCGAGGTGGTCAGGATCGACGTCGGATTAAAGCCAAAGTCGGTGTAAAGGATCGTCATCAGAACGCCGAACCACAACACGATCATCAGCACGTCCTTGCCGAAGCTCGAGACGTGGACCTTGTTGCGGCGCGTCATTGCGTCGACGAACTCGAGCGCCAGCCTGATCATGCCGAACAGGAAGAGCACGAAGGCCACGACCGCGACCTTCTCGCGGACGAGCTGGTTCGGGATGAAGCGCGAACCTGCGTCGACCAGAAAGCTGACCGACAGCAGCAGGAATGTCATCAAGGTCAAGGCGCGCCTGCCCCGGCGCACGGCGAAGGCGCACGCGAAGAAGGCCAGCACCAGCACGTATTCGACGAAGGTGCGCAAGTCGGGACGCAGCGCGTCCAATCCCAGCATCGCTTGGAGATGTGTCGCAGCCATCGTTCAGATTCCCGCGGCCACTGCGATTTCGTCGAGCAGTTTCACCGCGTCGAAGTACTCGATTGCTATCTCGCGCGCGGCGCGGGCGTGGCGCGGATAATCGGCGTTGATTTGAGCGATCGCATCGACAGCTTCATCCGGCGTGTCGAAGCCGAGCAGCCCCGCGCCGGTCGATACGAATTTTTCGAACCCGGTCCGCTGCGTGACCACTGGACGCCCTGCCGCCAGGTAACAGACCGTCCGATCGCTGAACCATCCGGTGCGCGGTCTCACGTAGATGTCTTTCGCGACCGTAAACTCGCCGCGCGACCTGCTGATGTATTCGCGATACTCATCGATGTCGAGCGACATCGGCACCGCCGGCGTGAAGCTGAAGCCTCCGGCAATCGCGCGCTCGTAATCGGCGCCGGCCGTTAGATTGGTGGCGATCTCGATCGGCTGATTGGCGCGCGCCGCCACTTCAAGCGCCTTGCGAAAATTCAGATGTTTGGACCAGTGGTAAGTCTCGCCCGCGATTACCATATCGCTGCCGTTATTCTGCCACGTGCCGACGGTCGTGAACGCAGCCGGCTCCGCGGGTCCGACGCCCGGATGCCACTCCTCGAGACTCACCGGCGGACGGGTCCGATGCCAATCGAGGCCGGCAGTCGGGAGCAGGCAATCGGGCGCGCCGATATTGTAGCAATACGTGAAAAACAATCTATGCGATCTGGCAAACGCCACGGCGGTCGGAATCTTGCGCGCGAGCTCCAGCTGGAACACGCCCGGGTCGGTCTCGAGATAAACCAGGCAGCGGCTGCGCTCATGCTCCTGGCGCGGCTCCGTCGCGCCGCAAAGATTGATCACAAAGTCGGCGTCGCGGAACAGCTCCATGCATCGTTCGCGCGACATCCCGACGTATTGCTCCTTCACCGAGTCCAAAAAGGCCCACCGCTCGGCGAAGCCGTAGCGCTCGAGCAGTCCGCCGAGAATTTTCAGGTTGCGCGACGGGTCAGGGGTGCCGCTTTCGATCGTCGGATCGTACACGTACGCGCGGTGATCCTCGATGTAGTAAACGTCGAGACCCAGCTGTGCGAGTCCCAACAGGTGATGAAGCAATTGCCAGATCACTCCCGCGAACGGGTAGCGCGCCGCCAGATGCAGCACGACGACTTTGCCCTTGCGCTTGCCGTTCACCTTGTGCGTGACGATCTTAGTCCGCGCTCCTCAATCATAGTCGGGATCATAATAGTGCCGCTCCACGGCCTGCGGCTATCCGCTCCAGCTCGTCCCGCAACTTGAGGATCGCAATCCGGCGCTGGCTTAGCTGGGCCTCTTCCTCGTCGCCGAGTTCGCCCAGGTAACAGTTGCGCCCCGGGATGATCAGCACCGCGCGATACGGAAAGCCCGGGCGAATCTCGCTATACGCGCGCTCCGCGATCACGCCCTCGATTGCGCCCTCCGCGGTCTTCTCGCGGATCACGCCGCCCTCCTTATGTATGAGCGCGATCGTCGCGCGAATCCGCGCCGTCCGCCGCGCCGGCTCGACACCCCGCATCCGGCGGATAACTTCGGCGACCGAATCGTTTTCGTTGCCACCCGGGAGCCATCGATGCGACCTGACGCCCGGTTCTCCGCCGAGCGCGTCGATCTCGAGTCCGCCATCGTCGGCCAGCGTCGCGATTCGCGCGCGCTCGAAATAGAAACGCGCCTTGATCAACGCGTTCTCTGCGAACGTCGCGCCGGTCTCCTCGGGAGCTTCGAAAATTCCGATCTCGCCGAGCGACACCAGTTCGACCTCGATGCCGACGTCGCGCAGGACCAATCGGTACTCGGCAAGCTTCGCCTTGTTCGTAGTCGCAATCAGCAGCCGGCGCATCGCCATCGTGATCGGCTCAGTCGCGAGGCTTTGTAAGCGACTTGGGATGATAGGTGATCTTGAGCGAGGCGCGCTCGCGATGCTCCTCGAGCGCCAGCTCGATCAACCGATCGATAAGCTTCGGCAACGGCAGGCCCGACGCCTCCCACAGCTTCGGATACATGCTGATAGCAGTGAAGCCGGGGATGGTATTCACCTCGTTGACGTAGATCTCGCGCAAATCGCGGCTCGCCAGGAAGTCGACGCGCGCCATCCCGCGCAGCGACAATGCCTTGAACGCCGCCACCGCCATCGCGCGCAGCTTCTTCGCCTTGGCGGCCGGCAGCTCGGCGGGGATTTTTGTCGCGGAGCCTTCGGGATCGACGTACTTCGACTCGTAGTCGTAAAACTCGTGCGCGCCCTTGACCAGCACTTCGCCGGGAATCGACGCCTCGGGACGATCGTTGCCAAGCACCGCGCACTCGATCTCGCGGCCTTCGCACGACGCCTCGATAAGCGCCTTGCGATCGTACTGGAACGCGTCGTCGAGCGCGGCCTTGAGA
>JBAWCX010000705.1:0-10512 GCA_049590495.1 Binatus sp. (SeqCode) | reverse complement strand
GCGCAAACGCGCCCAGGCCGAGGCGGGATTCTTCGTGCATCTGATGTGGTACGGCTTCGTCATCGGTTTTCTCTTCATCATCAATCTGCTTACGACCCCGTTTGGATATCAGTGGTGGGTGTGGCCGGCCCTCGGCTGGGGAATTGGAATCGCGAGTCACTTCTCGGCGGTGTACGGCTGGCGATGGGTTCACGATCGCGTCTTCCAGCCGGCGGTCGCCCGCGAAGTT
Source organism: Binatus sp. (SeqCode) (assembly GCA_049590495.1). GTDB lineage: Bacteria > Desulfobacterota > Binatia > Binatales > Binataceae > Binatus. The sequence continues at coordinate 10,283 of JBAWCX010000705.1, read as the reverse complement.
CAGCGCGAAGTCCTGCAGGAGAAAGAGCAACTGCGCACCGAGAAGCAGGCGTCGCTCGACGAGCTGACTGCCACCTTCGCGCACGAAATCCGCAACCCGATCGCGGCCGCGAAAAGCCTGGTGCAGCAGATGGGCGAGGATCCGACTTCGCATGAGAATGTCGAATACGCGAAGGTCGCGCTCGACGAGCTCGCGCGTGTCGAGCGCAGCGTGTCGCATCTGCTCAAATACGCGAAGGAAGAAGATTACAAGTTCGAGAACGTGAACCTCGCGTGGGTGCTCGACGGTGCGCTGACGCAGATGCGCAGCAAGCTCGAGGCAAACTCCGTGATGGTGTCGCGCGCGTACCTGAGCGGCCCGACCGTGCGCGCCGACGCCGACAAGCTGCGGCAAGTGTTCTCGAACATCATCGACAACGCGATCGACGCGATGGAATCGACGACCGGCGAGCGCCGTCTCGAGTTTGCTATACAGAACATCGCCTCGCGCGTCGCGGCGGTGATGATTCGCGACAACGGCTGCGGGATCGCGGACGACAAGATCGCTAAGATTTTCAATCCGTTCTACACGTCGAAGACCAACGGCACCGGACTTGGGCTGGGCGTCGCGAAAAAAGTGATCGACTCGCATCGCGGAACGATCGAGGTCCACAGCAAAGTGGGCCACGGCACCGAGTTCGTGCTCGCGATTCCGCTCAGCGATGCGATCCGCGACAACGACGACGTCGTCCAGACGTCGGCCGTTCCGACCACGATGGCGCCGTGCGAGACGAGTGAGCGGCCCGAATCGCCGGACATCGCCGGAGAAGCGGCCGCGGAACCTGCCGCGCAAAACAATCGCGCTGCCACCACGCCAATCGTTCCACTCGCGGCGGGTTCGCCATCCGCTCAAACCACGAGGCTACGCAATTGAAAGGCCGATTGCTGGTAGTTGACGACGAGCGCGGAATTGTCATCGCGCTCAAAGGGCTCTTCACCAAGGAGGGCTACGAAGTCGAGACCGCCGAGTCGGGCGAAGAAGCGCTCGAGAAGGTCAAGGCCGGACTGTTCCACGTCATCATCACCGATCTCAGCATGAAGGGAATGAGCGGGATCGAATTGCTCAAGCATGTGCGCGAGCTCGATCCCGCGTGCGCGGTGCTGATGATCACGGCGTTCGGCACGCAGCGAATCGCCGTCGAAGCGATGAAGGCCGGCGCCGAGGATTACCTGCCCAAGCCGTTCGACAACGACGAGCTGCGCCTGAAAGTGCGCAAGGTGATGGAGACGCAACTGCTCAAGCGCGAGCATAACCAGCTGCTCGAACAGGTGCGGCTCGAGACCGGAGTCTTCGAGAACATGGTCGGGAAATCGCGCACGATGATGCGCGTGTTCGAGACCATCGACAAGGTCGCGCCGACCGACGTCACGGTTCTGATCCGCGGCGAATCGGGCACCGGCAAAGAGCTGGTTGCGCGCGCGATTCATTTTCGAAGTCCGCGCGCGCGCAAGCCGTTCATCGCGGTGAATTGCGCGGCGTTCTCGCGCGAGCTGGTCGAGAGCGAGCTGTTCGGCCACGAGAAGGGCGCGTTTACCGGCGCCGTCGCGCGCCGCGAGGGCAAATTCGAAGCCGCCAACGGCGGCACCTTGTTCCTCGACGAGATCGGCGACATGGCGCTCGAGACCCAGGCCAAATTGCTGCGCGTGCTGCAGGAGCAGATCTTCGAGCGCATCGGCGGCAATCAGCCGCTGAGCGTCGACGTGCGGATTATCGCGGCGACCAACCAGGATCTCGAAGCGATGATCGCGCAAGGCAAGTTTCGCGAGGATCTTTACTACCGGCTGAAGGTGGTCGAGATTCGCGTGCCTCCGATTCGCGAGCGGCGCGAAGACGTACCGCTGATGGTCCAGCACTTTATCGCGGAAGCATGCCAGCGCTTCAACGCGCCGGAAAAACAGCTCACGCCCGAAGCGATGCGCGCGTGTGTCGAGGCGCCGTGGAAAGGCAATGTGCGCTCCCTCAAGGCGGCAATCGAGCAGGCGGTGATCCTGTCGCCGGGCGCCGCGATTACGGCGGAAGATCTTTTCGCTGGCTCGGAGCCCGATGGCGACCACGCGGGCGCGCCAGCGCCGGGCGCGTCGAATCATGCGCCGGCGTCCAATGATAGTGGCGAGTCGGCGTTGACGTTTCGCGAGGCGAAGGAAAAATTCGTCGGCGATTGGGAACGCGATTTTTTCGTCCGCGCGCTGCGGGCGACGGGCGGCAATATCTCGCGCGCCGCGGAACGGACCGGGATGTACCGGCAAAGTTTTCAGCAAAAGATGCGCGAACTTGGAATCACGCTCGCGGATATCGGGCTCGCGCCCAAGAGCGACGGCAATTGAGATGCGGAGACGATAAGCAATGAACTCAACCGAACCTCAGGTCTCAAGCACGAGCACCCCGCTCACCACCATGAAGATTCATCCGCCGTTGCTGGCCGGTGTGCTGTTGCTGGTCACGCTGGTACTCCACTTCATGCTGCCCGAAGAGCGGTCGGTGGGATGGTATCAGGTGATCGGCTTGCTGGTCGTTGCGGGCGGTGTCGGAGTGTCGTGTTACGCTGCCGCAATTTTCCAGGCGCGCGAGACCACCAAAAAACCTTGGGGCGAGCCGTCGGCGTTCGTCGCACAGCCGCCATACACCTGGACGCGGAATCCCATGTACCTCGGACTCGCAACAACATTGTTCGGACTGGCGATATTCTTCAGTTCGATCGCGATGCTGATTGCGCCGGCCGTGTTCTTCGCGGTGATCGATCGAATGGTAATTCCGCGCGAAGAGGAAACGATGGAGCGGCTGTTCGGCCAGGATTACCTCGCTTACAAGGATCGCGTCAGGCGTTGGATCTAGAAATATAGCAACAGCGGCTATTCGAGCGGATCGCGCTCAGGCCAAAAGGAGAACGAAAGTGTTGTCAAGATTTTTCAAATTGCTCGGAGGCAAGTTCAGCCGCTGGATTAAAGCGCGCGAGGCGCGCGACCCCGAGGCGGTCTACGAGTCTGCAATCTCGGATCGCGTCCATCGCTACCATCAGCTCAAGACCGCGGCGGCCGGCGTCATCTACATGCGCAACAAGCTCGAGCGCGAGCTGCGCGAAAAACTCGCCGAGATGAAGGAAGTCGACGAAGAAGCGGGGCAGGCCGCCGACATGAACGAGGATCAGTGCGCGCTCATCCTGATTCAGCGCAAGCATATCCTCGACGGCGATTGCACTCGCCTCCGCGAAGAGCTCGGCGAGCTGACCACGGAAGCCGAGGACGCGAAGAAAAACCTGATCTCGTTCAAGGGCGAGATCGAAAAGCTCAAGGTCGAAAAGGTGCGGATGATCGCGCGGATGAGGAATGCGCAGGCTCGCGTGCGAATCCAGCGCGCGCTCGAGGAGATTTCCTACGACGATGACGTCCGCGCGCTCGAGGAAGTGCGTGAATCGATTCAGCGGATGCTCGCGCAGGCTGGCGTCAATCACGAAATCGCCGGCTCCGAGCTCGGCGACAAGCTCGAGGCTATCCGCCAGCGCAACGCCGAGGCCAAGGCCCAGGCCGAGCTCGCCGACTTGAAGCGCAAGCGCCGCCCGCCGCTGGCGCCGATGGATATTTTCACCGCGGCCGCCAACGCCGCCGCCAACGGGGACATCAAGCACGCCGGGTGACGCGGAGATGGTTAGCCTGGCGATTTTTTCTGGAAACAAGATCGACGGGAGCATGCTCCATCCCGGTGAGTCGTTCTTTGGCCTGGCTCTTTTCGGAGGACTCGATCTGGACCTTACCTCAGCACCGCCCGAGCTCGCAGTCACCGTTGTCGCGATTTTCGGCGGTGCCAAGGTGAGAGTGCGACCCGACGAAGATGTGACGTGCGGCGGCTTCAGCGTGTTCGGAGGGCGCCACATCGATCTGCACAGTCCGCAAGTACCTCAGAAGAGCGCCCCGATCGGTGATGACGAGGATGCTCCTTTCCCGCTGGACATACTCGCGTACTCGCTGTTCGGGGGTGTCTCAGTGAAGCGCGGCTGGAGCTGATTTAAGGTGAACATGAAAGCAGGAACGGCATTCGTTACGGCGCTCTCGATGATCGCCCTGCTTGGCTCTGGATGCGGTCGTGGGCCGCATCCCGAGCCCTCGCAGCATCCGGGAGAATCCGGCTCGTCGCCGCATGACGTGCGCGGAGTGTGGGCAAACAGCGTATTTGGCTCGGTCCATGTACAGGAGACGGCTGATCTATGCGCCGGACGCGTGCGACTCGAGCAAGGCGCCGCGACCGTCAACGACACCTGCTTCACCGGCGACACCAACGTCGTGCTATGCACCGATGCGTCGTCGGCGAACGCGGTCCAGTGTGCTGCTGCGAATGGAAAGCTTGCGCTCGCCGGGAACGGCAGCGACCTGATCAACTACGCGCGCGTCAGGTGAGGACTAGCGGCGGAACAGCGTCGAGTCCGCGATCGGCAGTCCCAGCGCGTAGCGCCGCAACCAGTCGAGCGCGACTTGCGACGTGATCAGCTTCACCCAGTCGCGAGTGCCGCGGAACTGGTAGCGCCGCGTGAAGCTCTGGTCGTCTGCCGACAGCGCGATGCAGACCGTGCCGACCGGCTTTTCAGGCGTGCCGCCGTCGGGGCCCGCGATGCCTGACGTAGCGACCGACACGCTCGCGCCTGTGCGTTTGCGCGCGCCCGCCGCCATCTCGCGCACGCATTCCTCGCTCACGGCGCCGTGCGCTTTCAGCGTCTCTTCCGACACGCCGAGCACCCCGGTCTTCACGTCGTTGGAATAGGTGACCAGGTCGCTCTTGAAGTACTGCGAGCAGCCGGGAACGTTGGTGATGCGATGTCCGATCAGCCCGCCGGTGCATGATTCGGCGACCGCGAGCGTGAATTTCTTTTCAATGAACAAGCGGCCGACGACCTCTTCCATCGAAGTGTCGCCTTCGGCGTAAACGAACTGCGAGATTTTCTCGCGTACGCGCTTCGACAGCTCTTCGACTTTGCGCTCGACCTCGCCCGGCTGTCCCTCGACTCTGATCTTCAGCGAAATCTGCGGGAAGCTTGCGCGGAACGAGACCTTGGCTTCTTCCGGTTTGATCAATCCCGCCACTGCTTCGTCGAGCGCCGACTCGCTCATCCCGAAAGTCTGGAACACGCGCACCGCGTAAACCTGGTTGGTGCCGCGATTCGCCGCGATCCACGGTATCACCGTGTTTTCCATCATCGGTTTCATTTCGCGCGGCACCCCTGGCAGCACGATCAGATGCGCGGTATGGCCGCCGCGCGTCACCGGCATCCTGAAGCCGGGCGCCGTGCCGAGCGGATTCTGGATGACCGTCGCGCCTTCGGGAAAGTCGGCTTGTTTGAGATTGTTCTCGGGCATCGGGCGGCCAATCGACGCGAACAATCGCTTCATGTGCTCGACAGCGGCCTCGTCGCGACGCAACTTTACGCCCGCGACGCGCGCAATCGTTTCGGTAGTCAGGTCGTCGGCGGTAGGCCCGATGCCGCCGGTCGAGATCACGACGTCGCCCTTCTCGATCGCCGTCCGCCACGCCCATTCCAGGCGGTCGCGAACGTCGCCGACCGTGATCACTGCAACGAGATCGATTCCAATTTCCGCGAGCTTGTCGGAAAGATAGTTGGCGTTGGTATCGACGACCTTGCCGGTGGTGATTTCGTCACCGGTCGAAAGAATCACAGCGTTCTGAATCATCAGGAACTCCTTGCGGGCGTGCAGGTTCAGAGCACGCGCACGATCAGGTGCAGCACTATATTCGCATAAATGGCCGCCGCCAGATCGTCCAGCATCACGCCCGCGCCGTTGCGCATGCGTCGGTCGATCAGGCTGGCCGGCCACGGTTTAATCACGTCGGCCACGCGGAACAGCAGGAATCCCATCATCAGCCAGCCGAAGGTGATCGGATTGCCGAACATCGTCACGGCCATGCCAAGCACTTCATCTATCACGATGCGCGAGTCGTCGTGATTATCGAAAATTTTCTCGGCGCGATCGGAAATCCAGCACGCGATCGCAAACGCAATCGCGAAGACGATCAAACACAGCGGATGCGAGTACATCCACAGCGGGCCGAACACCAGCCACACGACCGCCATCCCGACCACCGACCCCGCCGTTCCCGGCGCAATCGGAGAGTAACCGGAATAGATTCCAGTGGCGAAAAAAATGATGAGCGCGCGCATCCGACGGCAGTCAGCTTGTAGTCAAGGTTATAGGATCTTCTTCGGCGCCGACTTCCACCGACGCAACCCCTTCAATCGTTTGCGCGACGCCGATCACGAGCTCGTCCCACGGCGGCACCAGTCCGGGACCGTTCACGCGCACGCATCCCGCCGAACAATTGACCGACATCTGCGAGTCGCCGATTTTCGGATGTGCCACCAACGCCGCATGCACCTGCGCCGCGATCGCGGCGTCGCGCATACACTTCATCCGCTCCGGGCTGCCCTCGCCGTCGATATGAGTCGCGAGCGCCGCGAGAGTGTTCGCGTGCGATCCCAGCGAGAGCCGCGAGGTGTTGATGACCAGATCGTAAATCGCGGGGTCTTCTATGTCCTGTCCGAATAAGCTATGAATGCGCGCCTTCACTTCCGTATCGAAGTCGCGAACGCGCTTGTCCGCCGCCGCCGGAGCGAGCTTCTCGTCTTTCGCGACCTGCTTGACGCGCTCGGCCACTGGAGCCATCGTGCGCACCCGGATGCCGCATCCACCCTCGGGAAGAAAATGCGCTGACCCACGGCCCGCGACGACGAACCGGTCCTGCGCAGCCTCTTGCAGGAATACGGCGCGATAGTACGCGGCGAACCGGGTGCCGTCGGTCTTGCGCTCCCAGAAATGCGGGTTATGCACGTCAAACCATTTCGCCTGCTCGGCGCTCACTTTGAAGCGCCTCGCAGTCTCGGCGATCAGTTGCTCGCCGGTCTGGAATCGATAGCCAAGTTCCCGCGCCGCGAGCTCGCCGAGCTCGATACCTCTGCTGCCAATCTGCTGACTGATCGCGATAACCGCCATGCTGGTCCCCGGTCGCCATCTTAGGTTCGTAATCGCAAAAAGGGCAAACCAGTGAGCGATGGAATCGACAGCGAGGTGTAGATAGGATTTCCGCGGCCCTCAACAGGTAAGTGTCTGGAAGAAACGATGGAAGAAAATGATTTGACGCGGGAGCTCGCGCTCGCCAAGAAGGCTGCGCGCGCGGCCGGCGAGATTCTGCGCGGTCATTGGCACCGCGGCGGTTACAAAATCGCAGCGAAGAGCCCCGGCAATCCGGTGACCGAGGCCGATCTCCAGGCTGATCGTGCGATCAAGACGTTGTTGCGCGATCCGTTTCCCGCCTACGGATGGCTCTCGGAGGAAACCGCCGACAACGACGACCGCCTGAAATGCCGGCGCGTGTGGATCGTCGATCCGCTCGACGGTACCAAGGAGTTCATCACCGGCGTTCCGGAGTTCGCGGTGGCTATCGCGCTGATTGAAGACGGAGTGCCGGTGCTCGGCGTCACCTACAATCCCATCAAGCGCGAGATGTACTGGTCGGCGCGCGGCGTCGGATGTCACCTGAACACGCGGCGCGTGCGCGTCACGCGGACGCGGATTCTCGAGCGCGCGACCGTGCTTGCCAGCCGCAGCGAAACCGCGCGCGGCGAATGGCAGGTGTTTCACGGGATGCTGAAAGTGAGCCCGACCGGCAGCGTCGCGTACAAGCTCGCGCTGGTCGCAGCGGGCAAGGGCGACGCGACCTTCACGCGCTCGCCGAAAAGCGAATGGGACATCGCGTCCGGCGCGGCGCTGGTCGTCGAGGCGGGCGGCACCATCACCGATATCAAGGGCCGCGCGATTCGATTCAATCAGCGCAACGTGAAGCTCGAAGGGCTGGTCGCGGACAACACGATCCTGCACGCGGCGTTGATGAAAGTGGCGCCTAAGCCGTAGGAACCTAACCCCTAACCCCTTCCCGAGCGGGAAGGGGGACCAGAGTAAAAGACAGCGAATTACGAGGCGGAGGCGGCGGCGATTTCGTAGCGCGTGCGGCCGGGCCCCGTCTCGGGCAGGAAGTACATCGTCACGATCGGCAGGAATTGGAAGACCAGGAAGCCGAGCATCACGGCGCGCAGTCCAAAATGGGCCGCGAGCGCGCCGCCCAGAAATGGCGAGATGAACGCGCCGAAGTAACCGATCGCCCATACGAAGCCCATTGCCGCGCCGACCCGCGTCGGATTCATTCCGGGCAACTCCATCAGCAAAGTTGTGATCGCGGCGAGCGATGCCGAGGCGCCGATCCCGACCAGCACCAGCGACAGCCTGATCCAAATCGGATCGGGGAACATGATTGCTCCCGCGCATCCGACCAGCGTCGTGAACGCGATCGGCCATGTGAACGGCTTGCGCAATCCCGACATCCCCGTGCCGATTCCGCCAGCCAGCGCGGCGAACAGGCCGGTGAACGGCAGCACCTGCGTCATCAGCGAGGCTTCCGTGAGCGTCATGCCGCGATAGGTGCGGAAGAACTCGGGAAGGAACGCGGTGTAGATCTGGAACACCCACATCCCGCCGAACAACCCGGCCGCGATCAGCAGCACATTGCGCATCTTCGCGACTTCCATCAGTGCCGACCCGCGCTCTGCCGGCGCTTCGGTCACGCCCGGCGCGGGCGCGACTGTTTCGCCGCGATGCTCGCGGCCGAAAAGCGTCCACAACAATGCGACGCCCGCCGATCCGACGCCGTACCACAGCAGCACCATCCGCCATGACCCGACCGCCGCGAACAGCGCCGGCGTCGCGCGGAATACCGCGGTGAGTCCGACGTAGCCGAACGAGAAGTTGATCATGTTGATGTACGGCCACTCGCCTTCGCCAAACCATTGCATCGTCAGTGTGCCCGGCGGCGCGATCACGAGCCCGTAGCCGATTCCCTCGAGCACGCGGCACGCCAGCAGCGCCGCGAAATTCGGCACGTAGCCGCTGGCGACCTGTCCGATCGCCATCAGCCAGATTCCGATCACCAGCGCGCGCAATGCGCCGATCCGCTCGGCGACGACGGCGCCGAGCAGCGAGAAGATGCCGATGCATAGCGCGATGATCGAGATGATCAGGCCCGCGCTGCTGAGCGAGATGCCGAGCCCGTTCCTTATTTCCTGGAGTATCGGCGCCGGCGCGAGCCAGGCGAGCGACTGCGCCATCAACAGCAACAGCAGCAGGATTTCGATAATCCATCTATATGGCGAAAGTTTGCCCAGCTGGCTCATCGATTGATCGCGCGCGCGTTCCTCTCACGCATATATCCCGGGCACCCGCCGCTGCGCCAGCGGAAAAATTCAGATTCTCTGCTCGCCGCTGGCCCATCGCAGGTAGAAGAACATCCCGAAGGCATAGACCGCCGCGATCAGATAAAAGACCGCGCTGAACGACCTGGTCGCCTGCACGATCAGGCCCGTCGCAGCGACGCCGATGATGCCGGGGAGAGTCGCGAAGGTGTTCGAAATTCCCATAAGGATTCCGGCGTAGGTCGGCGCCACGTCGAGGTGATTCACGCCGAAGGCCGCGGAACCGGTGCCGTTGGACGAGGCTGCGAGTGTCAGCATTGCGACCGCCATCGCCGGCGAACTCGCCGCCGGCACTGCCAGCAGCGATATCGCACCAATCGCAAATGCCGTCGTCTGCATCGACTTTCGCACCGTGCCGACCGCGATCCCGCGCGCGATAAGGGTATCCGCCAGCCATCCCGAGAAAGTAATCGTGACAAACGTCACGATCCAGGGAATGATCGAATACACTCCGACCCGCTCGAGCGGCACGCTGAACGTGTGATGCAGATAGGTCGGCATCCAGAGCAGCAGAATGTTAAATCCGAAGTTGCTGCAAAAGTGCGCGACGACGATCGCCCACACCGCTTTCTCGCGCGCGATTGCAGCCCACGGTACCCGGACCGCGCGCGGCTCCGCGGTGCGCAACGACATGATCAATTCGAGTTCGGCCGCGCTTATACGCGACGAAGTCTCAGGCCGGTCGGCGGCCAGGTACATCCACACCGCGACCCACAATCCGCCGAGCGCGCCTGAAATGTAGAACAGCGCGGGCCAACCGAACGCCTTGATGATCAGCGGACTCGCGCTGAGCGCGACCACTGTTCCCACGTACATGCCGCTGTAGTTCACGGACAACACGCGCGCGCGCTCGGACGGCAGCGTCCATCGGGAGGTCAGACTGTGAATCGACGGAAAGTTCACGCCTTCGCCGAGCCCGAGCAGTACGCGAGCCGCAAGCAGC
>JBAWCX010000704.1:0-1697 GCA_049590495.1 Binatus sp. (SeqCode) | reverse complement strand
GGATAGGACAGCGACCCACTCGGATGACTTCTTCTGGTTCCCCTTCCCACAGTGGGAAGGGGTTAGGGGTTAGGTTCCTCGCCTGGGGAAGCACCTTCCAGCGAATCATGTAGCTCGTAGCGCCTTTCGTCGCATCTCCGGGACTGCTAGTCTAATTGACCGTTTTAGATTAATCGGTCATTTAGTCAGTCCGCAAAGCATGGAGGTTTCAATCATGGCAGACAATCAATCGCTCAAGGGCCGCACCGCGATCGTCACTGGCGGGTCGAGCGGAATCGGCCGCGCAATCGCAATTCGCCTCGGCGAGGCGGGCGCCCACGTGTTTATCGCGGGACGCACCGAGTCGGCGCTCAACGAAGGCGTCAAGGCAATCGAGAAGGCTGGTGGACGCGCGGCCGCAGTGGCCTTCGATGCTCGCGACGTCAAACAGGTGCGGGGGCTGGTCGACAAGGCGGTCAAGGCGACGGGCCGGCTCGATATCATGGTGAACAACGCCGGGCTGGAGTTCCCGAGCACGATAATCGAGGGCGATCCCGAGCGATGGCGCGAGATGCTCGAGGTCAACGTGCTGGCGCTGCTGGTCGGCGCGCAGGCGGCGATTCGCGCGATGCGCGCTTGCGGCGCCTCGGGGCACATCGTAAATATCTCGTCGGTCGCGGGACGCAACGACGCGTCGGGGGTCTACGGCTCGACCAAGTGGGCGGTGAATTCGATCGCGACGACGCTGCGCAAGGAACTCGAAAACGACAAGATTCGCGTGGTGAATATCATGCCGGGCGCTGTCGCCACCAACTTCGCGCGCAACTTCCCGCCGGAATTCGTCAAGGGGATCGTGAGTTCGCTGGGAATCAAAGCGGACATCAAGCCAGGCGGGCAACTGCCGCCCGAGGTGCTCGACCAAATCGCTGCGGCGGGCAAACTGTTCCTGGCATCGGCGGACGACGTGGCGCGCGCGGTGCTGTTCGCGGTAACGCAGCCGATAGAACTGAATATCTTCGAGATGGTGGTGCGGCCGCAGCGGCAACTGCAGTTGCCGGCATAAGGAAGCGCGCGTCCAACAAAAAAAGACGTCACGATGAACTCTGCTAAAAGAGGTGCGCCGGGAGCGAAGCGCGCGGCAATTCTCGATGCGGCGCTACGGCTATTCAGCCAGTATGGTTACCGGCGCACCTCGATCGATGACATCGCGCGCGAGGCGGAAATCGCCAAGGGCACCGTTTACCTGAGCTTCAAAAGCAAGGAGGAGATTTTCCGCGCGCTGTGCGAGAGGCTAATCGAAAGCGCCGAATCGGCGGTGAAGCTGGCGCGCACGACAATCGGCCCCGTCGACGAGCGGCTGGTCGCCGTGCTCGAGGCCAAGTTCGGCTTTTTTTTCGAGACGGTATATCGCTCGGCGCATGCGGCCGAGCTGATGGACTCGAAAAACCGGCTGTCGGCGGATCTATTTGCGCAGTCGGGACGCCGATACATGAAAGTTCTGCGCGAAATGATCGAAGAGGCGACGCACGCCGGAGAGCTGGAGCCGTCGCGGATGGAGCTCGACGCTGACGACCTGGCCCAGATGCTGGTGGCGGCGGCGCATGGAATCGAAAGCGCCGCGACCGGCCGCGCGCAGTACCATCGGCGGCTCCGAGACATCGTGCGGGTGATAGTCGCGGGGCTGTCGGCGCCGCGGGGGACGCAGAACCCTCAGCTAC
>JBAWCX010000703.1:0-12097 GCA_049590495.1 Binatus sp. (SeqCode) | reverse complement strand
ATTCGACCCCATTGGTAAAAAGTTCCGAGCCCACGAGGATTATCGCGAAGCTGAGGCCCAGGATTATCGCGTGGAGTGCCAAATTTCAGCTCGCGGGAGCAGAGCAGAGTGGAGGATAGAGAGGCCCGTTTGCGATTTCCATCCGGCGCGATGCAGCCAAACTGGCAAACGATGCGTATAATATGGATAGCGGCCATCGACGAGCGCGAATTCGCGACAAGGCCGCCCAGGCAAGGCTGCCATTCGCCCGATGATCGCGACTTCTTAGTTGACTCGCATGGCAGTGATCTTTAGATTGGACCTTTGGTGCTGCTCACTTGCCTTTGTATTCTCGTCTGTATAAATGAGGCTACTTGATTCCTGGTTCGCGGTCGCAGTGACTGCCCAATTGCGCGCCGATTTTCACATATCGCATCGGCGGCTCAACGCCCGCGCCATACGGAAGCAAAACGAATGAAGCAGAAGTACGAAGGTAAAGACCTACAGGGTCTTGTCGATCTCGGCCGCGAGCAGGGCTACCTGACTTTCGAGCAGGTCAACGACTACCTGCCCCAGGACGTAGCCTCGCCGACCGACTTGCGCGCCGCACTGGACAGTTTCGAGGACCTTGATATCAAGGTGCTCGAGGAAGTCCCGGCCGATGGCGCCGACGACGCCGAGGTCGACACCAAGGAAGAGCCCGAAGAAGCGCCTGAAGCCGCGCCCCCGGCTGCCGACTCGCTTGGCGAGTCGTCGGACCCGGTCCGGCTTTATCTCAAGGAGATGGGCAACTTCCAGCTTCTGTCGAGGGAACAGGAAGTCGAAATTGCCAAGCGTATCGAGGCCGGCGAGAACGAAGTCGAAGAGGAAGTGCTGGGCTCGCCGATCATGCTCGATTTCGTGATTCGCGTCGGCGAGCGTGTCGAGGCGGGCGAGGCCGACCTCCGCGATGTCTTCGAGGACGCCGCCGAAGTGCCCGACGATCCCGACGAAGAGCGTGGACCCGAAGCCGATGAGCGCCAGCTCAAGAAGCTGAGCGTCGCGACCAAAAAGCTGACGGACCTGCGCACCAAGATCGATGCGATCGAAGAAGAACTCCGCAACAAACCCGGTCCGCGCCGCAAGCCCAAGCTCGACAAGAACCTGGCGCGCTACAACGAGCGCGTGAAAAAGGAGTTGCGCGGGATGGGATTGTCACGGCGCCTGATGGAAGCCGTGATCGGCGAGATGCGCGACTTCCTGCAGCAGTACCGCATCGCGCATCACACCATCGCAAAATACGAAGAAGCGACCGGCCGCTCGCGCACCAATCTGCTCAAGGAAGCCGCCGAGGCCGAGGACCGTCGCCATGTCCTGAAGATAAATGACGTTCGCGAGAACCTGCTCGATATCGCGGCCCGGATTCGACTGGCGCAGAAGACGATTCGCGAAATCGAAAAAAAGGCGAAGGACGACGGCGAGGATTACGCCCGCAAGCTCGAGACGGTCGCGGCCGGACAGGACAAGAGCCGCCGCGCGAAAAAGGAACTGACCGAGGCCAACCTCCGTCTCGTCGTCAGCCTGGCCAAGCGCTACACCAATCGCGGTCTCGGCTTTCTCGACCTGATCCAGGAAGGCAACATCGGCCTGATGCGCGCGGTGGACAAGTTCGAGTACCAGCGCGGCTACAAATTTTCGACGTATGCCACTTGGTGGATTCGACAATCGATGTCGCGCGCGATCGCCGACCAGGGCCGCACCATTCGCATCCCGGTCCACATGGTCGAGACCATCAACAAGCTGCTGCGCGTTACGCGCCTGCTCGTGCAACGCCTCGGCCGCGAACCCGGGCCCGAGGAAATCGCGGAGCAGATGGAGATGCCGCTGGACAAGGTCCAGAAGGTGCTCAAGATCGTCAAGGAACCGATTTCGCTCGAAACGCCAATCGGCGACGAAGAAGAAAGTTCGCTCGGCGATTTTGTCGAGGACGAGCTCGCGCCTTCTCCCGTCGAGGCTGCGATCCAGGGCAATCTTGGCGAGCAGACCCGCAAGGTGCTCGCCACGCTGACGCCGCGCGAGGAGCAAATCCTGCGCATGCGCTTCGGCATCGGGCAGAAGACCGACTACACACTCGAGGAAGTGGGCAAGCAGTTCGCCGTAACGCGCGAGCGCATCCGCCAGATCGAAGCCAAGGCCCTCCGCAAGCTCCGCCAGACCGGCAGATCGCGCAACCTCGAAGGCTTCCAGGAGCGCGAGTAGCGCGCCGCGACATTCCCCTTCTCCCCCGCCCCTGAGAGCAAAGTAGCGCGCCGCGCGCAACTTTGCGCTTCTCACTGGGTGCAGGGGTCACCCCTGCCCAAGGAAGCGTGAAACCCACGGTGGGTTTCACATTGAATAAAGTGATTTTGTGCTACGTATTTCGTCGATGCCTTCCCGCCCGAACATCATCCTGATTCTCGCCGACGACATGGGTTACGGCGACTTCGGATGCTTCAACTACGGCGCGTCGCGCACGCCGACTCTCGATCATCTCGTTAACGATGGCGTCTGCCTGACGCAGCACTACTCGGCGTCTCCCGTGTGCGCGCCGGCGCGAGCGTCGCTGATGACGGGCCGCTATCCGCATCGCACTGGCGTGATCGACACGCTCGAGACCCGCGGGCTCGACCGGCTCGCCCTTCGTGAACTAACGATAGCCCAACTGCTGAAGCGGGCGGGCTACGCGACCGGGCTGGTCGGCAAATGGCACAACGGCGCGTACGATTCGCGCTACCATCCCAACCGCCGCGGCTTCGACGAGTTCGCGGGATTTTCCGGCGGCTGGCAGCCCTACTACCAGTGGAACCTCGATCGCAACGGCTCGATCTTACGCGCCGACGGCCGCTACTTGACCGACGTTTTCACCGACGAGGCGACCGAGTTCATCCAGCGCCATCGCGGCGACCCGTTTTTTCTCTACCTCGCGTACAACGCGCCGCATTTTCCCTTCGAAGCACCCGAAGCCGACGCCGCGCCGTACAAGGCGAGCGGCAACTTCACGCCCGCGGTCAGCCAAATCTACGCGATGATCGAATGCATGGACCGCGGGATCGCGCGCGTGCTCGAAGCGCTCGATCGCAGCGGGATGGCCGACAACACGATCGTGATGTTCTCGAGCGACAACGGTCCCCAGTTCGGCGGCAACGGCGAGATGTGCACCGACCGCTTCAACTGCGGCTTCGCGGGCGCCAAGACGCTCGTGTACGAAGGCGGAATCCGCCTCCCGATGATCATCAGATGGCCGGCAGGACTCGACGGCCGCCGCCAGGTGCATTACATGGTTCATTTCACCGATTGGCTGCCGACGCTTCTATCGCTCGCAGGCGCCGAACCGCCGCGCGAGCTCAAACTCGACGGAATAAACGTGATGCCGACGCTACAAGGCGAGCACGGCAAGGTGCCGACTGAGCGATTCTGGCAGTGGAACCGCTACACGCCCGAGGGCGAATGCAACGCCGCAATGCGTGACGGCCGATGGAAATTGGTGCGCCCAGCAATCCGCGAACTGATGCAGGTAACAAACGAAGACCTCGCGATGGATATCCGGTCGAAGTACAACCCGGAAAACTTCCACGACATCGCCCGCACCCCGATGCCCGCGCCCGTGAAACCCGCGCCACCGCCAGCGCAACTATTCGACATCGTCAACGACCCCTTCGAACGCAACGACCTGGCCGCGAAAGAACCCGACCGCATATCAAGAATGACCAACGCCCTGGCAAGATGGTTCGAAGACGTCGAGCAGGATCGCGTCACCATCCACGACTGAACACTACTATTTCCATTCCGGTCCCCCGTTGAATAACGGCTTGAGCCCGGCCTGTGCGCATTGCTAGGCTGGCCGCCGATGAACTACCAACGCCCGCGACTCTGCCGACATGTCGGCGCTCTCGTGCTGGCCTGGTTTTTGGTCTACCCGCTCCCACCGCGCGCCACGCCGCTTTCGAGCTCCACGTCGCATGACCAACTGGACACCCTTACGGGGGGCCAACTGGACACCCTTACGGGGCGCCGTGGGGTTAGCCTCCAAGCGGAGGAAGACCGCCGCTGTACCACCGTCACGAACTGGAAGGTAATCCAGGTCCTCGAAAGCGAGCGCGCCTGCCGGGCAGAACTTGAGAGACATGGAACTTCAGCGAGATGTATGCCCGGCGGCGGCACCCCTTACAAAAGTATCGAGTGCCACAGCCTCAACAACTTGTGACAGGTCGTCAGGCGCTCAGCATTTCCACTCTTTCCAGTTCCGGTCCCCCTTCCCACAGTGGGAAGGGGTTAGGGGTTAGGTTCCTGAGATCGCTCCGACGCGCCGCGCCGTCCGTTCCCCGTATGGATTGAATTCCTCTGCGGTGGTCTGATTTAAGAGTCTGTTACAGGCACCTTCGCCACCGGAGCGCCAATGAACGAGCAAGTTACCCGCCAGATCCTGTGGAACGTCCCCGTGCCGTTCATCGTGCTGATGTACGGGCTGCTCGGCCTCCTGATCGCCGGGTTCATTTACGCCGGCCTCCGGTGGTACCGGCTGGTGAGTCTCGGCGTATCCGACGATCGTCTCGATCATCCGATCGAGCGGCTGCTGCTTTCGCTCCGCGATTCGTTCGGCCAGGGCAACGTGATTCGCGAGACCTGGGGCTGGATGCATTACGCGTTCTACGTTGCATTCGTCGGACTGTTCATCGGCACGACCATCGTCGCCATCAACAGCGACGTGCGCGACCTCTTCGATCTCTTCGGCCTCGACTTCTACTTCTACTACGGCGATTTCTATCACTACTTCAAAGCCGCGATGGACACCTTCTTCCTGCTGCTGATCGTCGGCGTGCTGATGGAAGGTGCGCGGCGCTCTCTTCGCAAGCCCGCCGTGCTGAACGAGCCGCCCGCCGAGAAAATGCGCGACAATCTCGAGAACCGACTCGGCTATTGGTTCCCGATGTCGATGATGGTGCTGGCTGCCGTCACCGGCCTGATGCTCGAGGGCGCGCGTATCAACGCCGCGCATCCCGCGTTCACCGAATGGGCGTACGTTGGGCGCGTCGTCGGACATATCGAGGGCGCGCTCGGCGCCGGCGCCACGTACCATCGATGGCTGTGGCTGGTGCACGTGCTGTTCGTGTTCGGCCTGCTGTTCTGTTTCCCGTTCACCAAGCTGCGTCATCTGATGTTCGGGCCGCTGAATCTTTTCTTCCGCAACATGGGCCCGCGCGGACGGCTCGCGCCGATCAAGGATTTCGAAAACGCCGAGACGTTCGGCGTCTCGCAAGTCGAGCAGTACACGTGGAAGCAACTGCTCGACATGGGCTCGTGCCTGGAGTGCGGGCGCTGCACGATTAACTGCCCCACTGTCGCAACCGGTAAGACGCTGAATCCAAAGTATCTCGTGATCGAACAGCGCGAGCATCTGGTCGACAAGGCGCCGTTTCTGCTCGCGGCGAAGGCGAACGGCAAGAAGGGCGACAACGAAAGCGCCGAAGCGCCCGCGTGGAACGGCCCGGACATGATCACGCAGGTCGCGACCGAAGAAGCAGTGTGGGGATGCACGTCGTGCGGATGGTGCGAAGAGGGCTGCCCTGTCAACATCGAGCATATTCAGCGAATCGTCGACATGCGGCGCTACGACGTCTTGATGGAATCGAGGTTCCCGACCGAATTGACGGGCGCGTTCAAGGGAATCGAGAACCAGGGAAATCCCTGGGGCCTGGCGCAGGAAAAGCGCGCCGAATGGGCGAAGGGACTGGAAATTCCCGAGATCGCGGAGCTCGAAGATCCGTCGGACATCGACGTCCTGTACTGGGTCGGATGCGCCGGCTCGTACGACGAGCGCAACCAGCGCGTCAGCAAGTCGTTCTCGGGCTTGATGAAACAGGCGGGCGTCAAGTTTGCGATCCTCGGGCGCGAGGAGGCTTGCACCGGCGACCCGGCGCGCAGGCTCGGCAACGAATATTTGTATGCTACGGTGGCCGCGCAAAACGTCGAGACGCTCAATCGCTACAAGCCGCGGCGAATAGTCACTCAATGCCCGCATTGCTTTCACAATCTCAAGAATGAGTATCCGGATTTCGGCGGCAACTATACTGTTCTGCACGAAGCCGAGTTTATCGACGAGCTAATCAAGGCCGGACGCTTGAAACCGCGCGGCGAGATCAACGAGCGCATCACCTATCACGACCCGTGCTACATGGCGCGGCACAATCGCAAATGGGACAGCGCTCGCAGCGCGCTCGGCGCGATTCCCGGCACCGAGGTCGCTGAGGTCGAGCAATCGAAGAATCGCACGTTCTGCTGCGGCGCGGGCGGCGGCTGTTTCTGGAAAGAGGAACATGAGGGCACGCGGATAAATCAGAAGCGTTTCGATCAACTGCAAGAGGCCAAGCCCAAGTGCGTCGCGGTAGGATGCCCGTTCTGCATGACGATGATGGAAGACGCGGTGAAGTCGCGCTCGCTCGAAGAGACGATGCGCGTCCGCGACCTCGCGGAACTGGTAGCAGAATCCACCGGCGCTAACACGAAGTGATCACGAGGTGATAGAATGCAATTCCGGTCCCCCTTCCACCAGGGGAAGGGGTTAGGGGTTAGGTTCCTGTGGTCGATCTCAACGCTGTCCGACCAAAGTTGACGGCAGTTTTCAAAAAGGTGAGAGGCGGATACATCGGATTCGTCAAAGCGTTGCCCGGCGCAAACACTCAGGGTCGCACGCTGCGCGAGACTCGAGCCAATCTGAAAGAAGCGGTCGCGCTCGTGCTGGAGGCGAATCGCACACTAGCCGAAGAATCGTGAGCACCTTGATGACAGACGCACCTGCGTTGCATCCGTTGAATCATGGATTCAGCTGGACGCCGGTGCGCGGGCCGTTTCGCTTGATCGCTGACGAGCAGGCTCGATCGTTCAATGAGCGCGGATTCTTTGTGCTCGAGGATGCGATCGATCCCGCGGACATCGAGCGCGTGCGTGATGCTATCGATCCGTTCGAGGCGAAGGCAGAGGAGTTCCTGCGCTCGCGACCGGACGGCCGGATGGGTATCGCGCAGGCTGACGGAATAACCTTCACGGTTCATCTCGTCCGGCTTTCGAGCGTGCTTCGCGAGTTCTCGGCGAGCCGCGCTCTCCAGGATCTATGTCACGATCTCATCGGCCCCGACGTGCGCCTCTACTGGGATCAGGCCGTTTACAAAAAGCCTGAATACCCGAAGCCGTTCCCCTGGCATCAGGACAACGGCTACACCTACATCGAGCCGCAGGCGTACTTGACCTGCTGGGTGGCCCTCAACGACGCGACTCTCGACAACGGTTGTCCGTGGGTGATTCCGGGCGGGCATCTGCGCGGGACGCTCGCGCATCGGCTGTCGAAACTCGGCTACGTGTGCCGCGAGGAGGACGGTCCCGACGCGCTCGCCGTGCCCGTGCGCGAGGGGAGCGTCGTGGTGTTCTCTTCGCTGATGCCGCATCGCACGGGACCCAACGTCACGGCAGGCGTTCGCAAGTCGTACATCCTGCAATACGCGCCCGACGGCGCGCGAGTCGTGCAGACCGACACCGCCTGCGACGAGCCGAATCGCCAGTACCTGATCCTGAAAAACGGCGAACCTGTCTCGCCGCCGCCGCTCGAATAGCGGTGCTACTTTTTCGGATCGGAAATAGACTCGTTTTCATGTCGAGCAGGTTGACGAAGAAATCATCTTTCAGCGCGTCTCGGGTTGCTCGGTGAAGACGCCGTATTCCGACCGTCCGACATTGCGGGTGACCTCGACGCGAAACTCTGGGCCAATCCCAGGAATTGCTCGCGGAGAACCTTGGCCGACTTGAACCCACCAGCCAGATGCGAGAGTTGGTCTTGAAGCTCAACCGCCGGTCCGAGTGCGTCGGCTAGTTCGCTCAAATGTTCGGCGAACGACGCGCACAGCCGTTTGAGTGTCTGATCGAGAGCCGCCAGCGGAGCAAACCGATTTGGGACCGGACGAAGGCGATCCTGGAAGTTGTGCATTGACTCGAGCACTCTGGCCAGGTCGCTGACCTGCATCGCGAACTTGCGTAACTCGTCAAACACGTTCGCCAGCTCGCCGAGCCGCTCCATCAGTTCGCGAAAAGACGCGATACGAGCGAGCTGCGCCTGCAAAGGCTCGACCTGGTCAAAAACTGCCGATACCGTCAGTCTGGCCTGAAACGCGTTGGAATCTTCGCGCTCGTTTGAAGGCGGCCCGTATAGGTCGGCTTTGATATCAAACAGTATCAAGGTGCTTTTCCTGGTGCTTTCCCACGATAGCAGACTCGCGCGGCACTTCGCGGCAGGAAAAACGGGGCGGACCGGCGTTCACTTAATTGGGCAGGTCCTTCGGGCTTCGCTCGAAAATTCGAGCCAGCGCAGAGAATTCCTGGCGAAGAGCCTTGGCCGGCTCAAATGCAGTACACAGAGAGGCGAGTCGGTCCTGAAGAGCTGCAGCGGGCTCGAGAGCCGTGGCGAGTTGGCGCAGACTTTCGCGGAACGACACGCAGAGCTGGCTGAGTTCCTGGTCGAGCGTTTCCAGCGGTGAGAATTGCTTCAACACCTGCTGAAGTTGGTGCTGGAAGTTGTGCATCGGCTCGAGCACTTTAGCCAGGTCCCTGATCTGTCCCTCGAACTCGCGCAGAGGTTCGAACACGCTTGCAAGCTCAGAGAGCTGCTGTATCGGTTCGAGGATAACCGCGATCTGCGCCAACTGCTCCTGGAGCGGTCTGATCTGATCGAAGACCGTCGATACTGCCAGACCGGGCTCAAATGAAGTTCGTTGAGTTGCCATCTTAATCCATCCCTAGCCTTTTTGGCTTTTTGGTGGCGAATCGTTGCAGAAGTATAAAAATGCGTCAGATAGACGACTTTAGCTCTTGTTTGGCGATCTTGGCAGCATCGTACAATACATACATCTGTCGCAAGCCGCAGGGTCGCGACAATCCACAGGGACCAAGTTGCTATTGCTGTGACCCGACGGCAAGGTAACGCATCGACGGTCAATGAAAGTGGCTGTTGTTGGGAGGATAGACACAAATGGCAGATCAGCAGATTTCGTTTCACCCCACGCTCGCGGTAGAGGCGGTGTTTAAGCAGGTAAAGCCGCTTGAAGATCAACTCGCTCAGATAGCGTCGATTCTGGGACCCATTGGACAGCTTTCGGAGCTTGGGAGTGTGTTTGAACCGCTGCGCCAGTTTGGGACGCAGGTCAAGGAATTAGCCAAACTGCTCGAACCGATGCGCAGTTTCCAGGACCAGCTCCGACAGGTTCTGAATCAATTCGGCCCCCTGCAAGCTCTGGATCAGGAACTCGATCAACTTTCTGATGGGTTCTGCCAAAGCCTGAGCCAGCTTGCCGCTGCGCTCGAACCGGCGGTGACGCTTCAGGACAGACTCGCGCATCTCGCTAACGCGTTTGAACCGGCGAAGACCCTTCGCGAGGACTTCTCGGCGCTGGCGCAGGGTTTCGAGCGAAGCTCACAAGGTTTATCGGAGCAAGCTTGAAACATAGAGAAAACTCGCGGCCGCGGGATCAAGGCGCAAGGTAATGGACAAACCGAAAGTGACCGAAGCGGCTGTCGACGCCGGACAAGTGGTGCGCGACCTGGTCGACGCCTTAAAGTCGCTCCAAAAAAAGCAGGCGCCGCTCAGTTCCTCACCGCCTGGCGAACAAGAGCAGCAAAAACCTCCCGAATCGCGCGGCGGCCGTTCGAAGGCAACCACGCTTCTTGACGCTTTGCCGCGCGTTTCAGATTTCGACGAGCCAGAGCCAGAACAAATCCCGGAACTCGAAACCGCCGAGAATTCACAGACCTCAGGCTTCGCAGTTGAATCTAGCGATAACGGAATCGTTCAAGGATTTTGCCGCATCCATGGAGTCGTCGAGCGCTTCCGGGTGACTCCTGAGGAACTAAAGGCGTTGTCCAGCGCATCGCTGCTCGGACCTTTGATTTGCGAGCAAGACGTGAAGTTCATGCTGGGCCAAATTCGCGAGGCAAGTAAGCCCGCGGAGCCGCAGGCCACCGTTGCGCCCGAGCAAATCAGGGTCCCGTTTCTCCTGGACGCCGCCTCCTCACTCGAGCGCGCGGAGAATCGCTCGTCTGGCCCGTCGGGAAACAAGAGCGAGGAACGCGAAGTAAACGATCGCCCGCCCGAGGAGGAAAAAGACAAAAGCCAGGAGTTGGACGCGGCGCGCAACGGTCTGTCCGTCCAGGTCGCCTCCCAACCCGAGCTGTCCGGCCAAGTCGCCTCTCAACCCGAGCAGCGTAAAAGGCGCAAGCGTCGAACCAGAACCGGCACAAAGGTGGCCATCGGCATTTCTATCGCCAGTCTGTTGCTGTGGGTGCTGACTCTTGGGGTCTTGTATAAGTTAGTCGACGCTTATCGAAGGCACCTAACCACTATAGCTACGCTCAACACGATCATTGGCAAGCAGCGCGAAATTAGCCAACAAACCATTTCAGAAGTGCAGGCGCAGGCGGCCGCCGCCAAACAAGCCTCCCAGGCGGCCGAATCCCAAGCGGATAGCTTCAAGACCCAGGCGGACGGCAGCAAGACCGATGCAGACGCAGCCAAGACTCAGGCAGGCGCTGCTGCGCTCTCCGCGCGCAGTGCACGCGATATGGTGGTGATCGCCGAAGCTGCCCACGTCGATGTAGATGCAATCTACTGTGCTCCTCGCGCCGCATTGAGTCTCGATACGGTATTGACATTGCGTTACCGCAATTCGGGTAGAACTCGTGCCGACAACCTTGAGTCGTCTTTCTCCGCCGGAATTCCCGGCGCTACGCCGACCGAAGAATCAACAGGTCCGGCCAGCGAAGTCAGAGCCGCTTCGGTAAGCGCAGGTGCGAGCATACCAGGCGCAACCACAGGAACAGTCAGAGAGATGCTCTCGAAGAGTTTAGACAGTGTTCCGCCCGAACAAACGTTTCGGAAGATTGTTGCGGGGCAGCTCAAGTTCGGGATTTGGGGAACTGTCACGTATACGGACGTTCTGAAGGAGAAACATCAAGAGAACTTTGAGTACGTTTGGGATCGCAACTTTCCGAACGCTTGCCTGTTCACCGAAGTTGAGCACATCCAGTGAATATAGTCTGATTCCACCTTCCGCGATTTCGTCTACAAGGTCTGGCGAGACGAACGCGAGTTTCGTCAGGCGCGTGACGTAACGCTTGGCGAGTCCCTCTCGGCGAGCGATCTCGTATCGAAGCCAGCGCGCGCGGGCGCTAACAGAACCGCAATTGACACATCCGCGGACGCCGCCTTATGCTCTGTGTTCCAACAGACTGAACGCTCGTTTAATTGGAACGGGTTCAAACCAACGTGGAGGAACACCGATGAGCCGCGATTTTGAATTCAAACAGCTGCTGCGAGCCTATCGCAACGGAATAATTTCCCAGGCAACGTTCGAGGCCGAGATGGCATGTCTCGGAGCCGGCACGCCGGCGGCCAACGGCAACGGCAATGGCGGCGGCGGTTTCAAGGCCTTCGGCCGCACTTACAAGTCCGAGCGCGCGGCAGTCGTCAGTTTTCTTGACAAAGTCCGCGCGGGCGAGGCCAGTGGCGGCGAAGCATTCGCGGCGTGGGCGGAGGTCTGCACTACAGATTGCATCCGCACCGGCATCCGCATGGTCGCCGAGCGCGAAGCCTATCACTCGCGAATTTTCGCGCAGCGCCTGGCGGAACTCGATGGTGAGACGCGCGCGACTTCTAGCGAAGACGGGCGCAAGTTCATCGCCTATTTGGGCAACCGGTCGATTCCCGACAATGAAAAACTGCTGAGCTTCACCAAGCGCGTCGGCAAGCCCGAAGATGCAATCAAGCCCATCTGCGAGTTCGCCGGGTTGCTGAAAGAAGATCTATCGACCAAAGAAGCGTTGCGGCTGTTCGCCGAAGACGAACTCTCGACCGCGAAGTGGATCTGGGATGCGTGCGCTGCGCTCAACGCGCCCAAGGACCAGGCGCCGGCGTCAGCCACGATGTAGTTTCCACGCTGAATTGAAACGACGAGCGGGGCCCGACGGACCCCGCTCTTTTTGTTCAACGCGACTCGCGAACGGACCGCATCGACGCGCGAGTCAGCCCGGATACGTCAATGCGCCGCCGGTGACGCCCCCGCAG
>JBAWCX010000702.1:0-7503 GCA_049590495.1 Binatus sp. (SeqCode) | reverse complement strand
GGACGTCAAGGAAGGACCGTACGTGCTTTATCATGACGACGGCTCGAAAATGCTCGAGGGCGAATTTCACGACGGCAAGCAGAGCGGCGAATGGACCATGTGGTACGACAACGGCCAGAAGAAATCTGTCGATCACTACAAGGACGGCGTGCAGGACGGCGAGCACGTCGGCTGGTACACCGACGGCAAAATCGCCGCGCAGGGAATCTACAAGAACGGCTTGCGCGAAGGCGTGTGGAAGCGATGGGACCCGCAAGGCTTCAAGAACTGGGAAGAGACCTACAAGGACGACAAGAAAGTCTCATGACAGCTGACAGTGCGACCAACGTCACGATCGTCGACGCAGCCCTGTCGCGCCCCGAGCATCAGAAGGCGCTGGTCGCGATGCTCGACTCCTACATGCGCGATCCTATGGAAGGCGGCGAGCCACCGTCGGAGCGCGTCAAGCGCGACCTGGTGCCCGGACTGCGCGCGCATCCGGCGTGCTACGTATTCCTCGCGTATCGCGACGGCTTGCCGGTCGGCTTTTCGATCTGCTTCCTGGGATTTTCGACCTTCAACGCGCGCCCGCTGATCAACATCCACGACATCTTCGTCGATCCCGCCGTCCGCGGCACCGGAATCGGCCGCATGATGCTAGAGCGAATCGAAGCCAAAGCGCGCGAGCTGGATTGCTGCCGCATCACGCTTGAAGTGCGCCAGGACAACCGCGTCGCCCGCGGACTCTATCGCAAAGTCGGCTTCGATCAGGTCGTCGTCGGCCCGGAGCGCGTCCACATGGAATTCTGGCACAAGCCGCTGTGAGCAATCGCGCCCAAGCGTCAAAGCCTCTTGGCCAGGCTGGCTACTACAGTCGCCAACTCAATCGGCTCCACCGGCTTCGGCACGTGCATCTGGTAGCCGGCCGACAGCACTTTGAGTCGATCCTGGGTGCGGACGAACGCGGTCAGGGCTATCGCGGGAATCTGGCCGCCCTCTTCGGCTGGAAGCGCGCGCACCCTGCGAACGAGATCGTAACCGTCCTCGCCCGGCATCCCGATATCCGAGATCAACACGTCGGGTTTCCGCCGCTTGACCATCTCGACGGCCTGTCGAACCCCCGTCGTGGTAGCAACCTCCGCGCCGGCTTCGCTGAGAATGGCCGAGACCATCTCCCTGGCATCCGATTCATCATCCACCAACAGGATGCGCAAGCCGGCCAGCGAAGGCATCGCGCCTGAGATACTTTCGCCGACGTTCGGATGAACTCGGGTTTCCTCGTTGGGCTGTGCCGATCGGGCAGCAACCGATATCGGCAGCTGAACGGTGAATTCTGCGCCCTTCCCCTCTCCGCCGCTGCAGGCATGGACCACGCCCCCGTGAAGCTCGACGAGATGACGCACGATCGCCAGTCCCAGGCCAAGGCCGCCGTATTCGCGGGTCGTGCTGCTGTCGCCCTGGCGGAAGCGATCGAAGACAAAAGGCAGCAGCTTTGGTTCGATTCCCCGGCCCGTGTCGGAAACGACAACTTCCACGTGAGAGTTGATTTGCTGCGCTCGGATCTGAATTCGGCCGCCATTCGAGGTGAACTTGACCGCATTGGATAGCAGGTTCCAGAAAATCTGCTGCAAGCGGTCGGGATCGCCAGCCACGGGTCCGACCGCGGGATCGAGGAGAGTCTGTAGAAGAATCGATTTCGCATCGGCGCTCGGGCGAATCACTTCGATCGCCGCTTCGATCACGGAACCCAGCTCAAACGGCCGGATATTGAGCCGCAGCTGGCCTGAAACAATCCGGGAGACGTCGAGCAGATCGCCGACGAGCTGGTTCTGCGTCTGGGCGTTGCGCTCGATCGTCTCGATCGCGCGCATAGTTTTTTCGTCCAGCTTTCGCATCCGCAACAGCGAGGCCCAGCCCATAATCGCGCTCAGCGGTGTGCGGAGCTCGTGGGACACGACCGCCAGGAAGTCGTCCTTGAGACGGCTGGCCTCCTCGGCCTGCGCTCGGGCTTCTTTCTCCGAGATCAGCAGGCGCTCGAGCTCTCGTTCGGCCTGCTTGCGTTCCGTGATGTCGCGCGCGACCTTGGACGCCCCGACGATAGTGCCGTTCTGATCCTTAATCGGCGAGACAGTGAGTGAGATATTGAGTAGACGGCCATCTTTGGCGCGCCGAATTGTCTCAAAATGTTCGACTCTTTCGCCGCGCCGGATTCGTGCCAGCACGTCGTCCTCCTCGGCCCATCGCTCCGTCGGAATGATCAGCCTGATGTGCTTCCCGACTGCTTCAGCCGCCGTGTAGCCGAGGATTCGCTCGGCGGCCGGATTCCAGGACGTGATTATGCCCTCAAGAGTCTTGCTGACAATGACGTCATCGGAAGAGGCGACAATAGCCGCCAGATGTGCCGCAACGTCCGGGGGTGCGTTGATTTGACTCACGGCCTGGTCTCGCGTGCCAGCTTTTAGTCTAGGCAAATTGGCCTATGCGCCGCCAGTCATATGGGCGAGGAGCCACGCCGCAACGCTCACATGAAAAATTGGTTCTCTCCGTAACATATCGTCTGCGCCGGTTTAGACTAATTGTGCTATAAAGAACCAGATGCGAATTTTCGTGAAACCGCCGGAAGATGGCGCTAGGATCACCAATGTCGCTCAGGAAGCGCTCGACGCTCTCCGCAGCGCTGGAATCGCTTCTGCGCGCATCGGCGGGTATATCAACGACAGCGGGGTGGTGCTTGTTGATCCCCCGGACGCGCGGAAAGCGGTTCAAGTGCTAACAAGCGCTGGATTGCGAGCCGTCAGCGACTAGGTGTCGCAGAATCCGCCCCAGTTCATCCCGCTTCGTTCCGGTTCATCCCGGTCAAAAATGCGCTGAGTGCACACTCCCGCAGACTCAGCCGCTTCGCTTTCCAAATGACGCCGATCGCGTCGGTGCGGCTGAAATGACGCCAGCACCAAAGCGGCAGCTGGTGAAATTTAAAATTATGATGCGAGG
Organism: Binatus sp. (SeqCode); assembly: GCA_049590495.1. Taxonomy (GTDB): domain Bacteria; phylum Desulfobacterota; class Binatia; order Binatales; family Binataceae; genus Binatus. Next base: position 4,533 of record JBAWCX010000702.1, on the reverse strand, counting down.
GATCCTTTCACAGGATCCCCCGCATCGCGAGCATCGTCGGGCTTAGCGGTTCGCCGCTGCCATCCGCTTGGCCATCTCTTCCGGAGTCGGGTCCTCCTTATGAGTGGCGAGCGACCAGGTATTCCCAAACGGGTCGGTCACCGTCGCCATTCTGTCTCCCCAGAATTCATCCTTTGGCTGACTGACGGACTTGGCGCCCGCGCCGGTCGCCCGTTTGTACATCGAGTCCACATCGCTCACGTACACGTAGAAAGCACTTGTCGAGGCGCCGGTCTGCATCGGCTCACCCAGCATCAGTCGCGAATTGCCGATGCTGACTTCGGCATGCATCACAGTGCCGTCGGGACCGGGCATGCGCATGACCTCCTCGGCGCCAAGCGCCGCTTTCAGGAAATCGATCAGCTTCGCCACACCCTTCACGTTCAGGAACGGCGTGACGGTGTGGTAACCCTCGGGGATTGGTTTGACTGCCTTCGTTGCCATGACGGTTTCTCCTTATTGCGCTCTGGAGTTTTGGGAAACGTTGCTCAGCACCTCGAGCGAGGATCAACTTCTGCAATATCGCTGATACATTTCGAGCGCAACCGGGCGCGAGACCGAAATCGTCACTCAAGCTCGTAGGTAACCGTTACCGTAGCAGGCAGCGTTATTTCGCCCGGCTTGATCGGCGTCGCCGCCCCCACACCCGCTTGGACAGCAGGGGAGTATCCGACCGGCTGCGTCCTGAAGTCGCCCACGCTGGTGATTCGCATCACCCGCTTGACCTTCAGTCCCAACGCTTGCGCCGCGGCATTCGCCTTGAGCTGGGCATCTTTGCATGCGTCGGCGATGGCTTCGCTGCGCGCCTTGGAATCGTCGCGCAAATCGAAGGTCACAAAATCCGCGCGAGTCGCACCGGCAGAGATCGCAGTGTCGATCAGGCTGCCGACCTGGTCGATCGCGTGGGTCTCGACCGAAACCGAATTCGACGCCTGGTAACCGATGTTCTGCGGCTGATTGTTGGTCGGTACATTTTCCCCTTGCACCCGTCCCGGTGTGTACTTAACCGTGCCTTTCCCGCCGAGTCTGGCTTTGATCTTGTCAACGACCTCCAGTGCTTTTTCAGCGCCCTTCTTGCTCGCTTCGCTGGCCGTGAGTGCCGACGCCTCGACGTTGATGCCGATCGTCGACTTGGCGGAATTCTCATCAGGATCGCTGCTTCCCTGGACGCCTGCGGCCTGCGCGGCGTCAAGCACACTGCCCGCCATCGACGGATCGCATTCGACGGTAATGGTGTCCGTGGCATCCCAGCCGTTAATTCTGGTTTGCGGGCCGGATGTAATCGCGTAAAGCGGGGACAATGAATAGGCGCCTGTTTCCACGTTGCCACCGGCGCCAACCTTCGCTTTGAGAGCGGCGATCACCTTTTGCGCGATCTGCGCATTCTGCATTCCTGCTTCCTGCGCGGTCGAGCCCTTCGTTTCGATCGCAAAGCTCATGGTCGCTTGATCGGGAGTGGCGCGCGACTCGCCGTGGCCATCCATCTGGATGATTCGCTGGTTCGGGTCGATAGCCGGTTGCTGCGCTGCAAATGCCACCGTCAGCGGCATGAGCAGGATGAAAATCAGCCAGCGGGATTTCACGATTTCCCCCTTGCTACGAAACTTACAACGTTCTGCCGACCGCTTCCGCCAGCGGCTTCAGCGCCTTCATCAAGTCGGCGAAACGCGAGGGCTTTAGCTGCTGCGGGCCGTCGGACAGCGCGCTGTCGGGCTTCGGATGCACCTCTATCAGCAGGCCGTCGGCGCCCGCCGCAATCGCTGCCAGAGCCATCGGCGCCACCATCTTGTAGATTCCAGTGCCGTGGCTCGGATCGACCAGCACCGGCAGATGCGTCCATTCCTTGAGCAGCGGCACGGCGTTCAGATCGAGCGTGTTGCGGGTCGCTGTCTCGAAGGTGCGAATGCCGCGCTCGCACAGCACGACGTTGGGATTACCCTCCGACAGGATATATTCCGCCGCCATCATGAACTCTTCGAGCTTCATCGACATGCCGCGCTTGAGCAGCACCGGTTTCTTGATTCTGCCGAGCCGGCGCAGCAGCGAAAAATTCTGTGCGTTGCGCGCACCCACTTGCAGCATGTCGGAATGCTCGACGACCAGGTCGATATCGTGCGGATCCATGATTTCCGTAACCACCGGCAATCCCACGCGCCGTCCCGCATGCTCGAGCAGTTTCAGCCCCTCGTCTTCCATCCCCTGGAACGAGTACGGTGAGGTCCGCGGCTTGAACGCTCCCCCGCGCAGCGCATGCGCGCCCGCCGCCTTGACCGCGTCGGCGGCGGCCTCGACCTGCGCCTCGCTCTCGACCGCGCATGGTCCGGCGATCACCGCGATTCGATTGCCGCCGATTTCCATGTTGCCGACCTTGATTCGCGAGCCTTCAGGCCGCACTTCGCGCGACGACAGCTTGAACGACCGCACAACAGGCATGACGCGCTCGACGCCGGCCACCGACTCCAGATGCGTCAGCTGATGCTTCTCGCCGCGCTCATCGCCCACGCATGCGACCACGGTGCGCTCAACGCCGCGGATAATGTGCGCGTTGTAGTCGAGTTCCTCGACCATCTTTGCAACGGCCTGGATTTCAGCTTCGGTGGCGTGCGCTTTCATTACGACAATCAATGACAAACTCCCCGCGGTAACGCTTTGCGATGGAACGGGCGCTCGAACTCTAGTAAATCTGACTCTACAGCATGTTATCATCGACCGGAACTGAGCGCCGCAGCGCCCAGATGAGCCTTACGGCAGCGAGCGAGCGACGGGAACAGATTAAGAAACAGATCGAGGACTTGAACCATTAAACCTCGCCACGCAGCCGCGCGCGCCCAGACGATGACCGAATACACCCTCATACTGGCGGGGCTGGCACTTGTCGCATATGGGCTGAGTCCGACATCCGGTTACAACTACCTTGATGATGCGATCAATGCTCTGATCGGGAAGGTCGTATCGCTGCTATGACAATAAACGCTCGCCTCAAGTTAGACTGTACCCCACGACCCGACTGGCGCATCGAAGGACGCAATTTTGCCATCTAAGCCGCCGCCTCGCCCACTCAGCATCGTTCACACTTCCGACGTTCACCTGGAAACCGATACGTTTGGATCAGGCGAGCGCGGGGTCCAGTTGCGCGACAAAGTGCGCTACGCATTTGGCCGAGTCATCGACATCGCCAACGACCGCGGCGCCGACATGCTGCTGATAGTCGGCGATCTGTTCGATTCGGCGCGCGTCACCGAAGAAGGCCTCGCCTTCGCGCTGGGAACGATCGCCCGGGCGCGGATGCCGGTCGTGATGATTCCCGGCAACCATGATGCGCACGACGAGCGATCGATCTACGCTGGCCTGGCGCCGGGTGCACTACCCGAAAACCTGCACCTGATCCTCGAGCCGGAGGGCAAAACCATCGATTTCCCCGAGCTTGCGGCTCGCGTATGGGGTCGCGCGCTGGTCGAGCACACGCCGGACTACCGACCGATGAGCGGCGTGCCCGAGCGCGCGGAAGGGCTGTGGAACATCGCGCTGGCACACGGATTTTTCATGGAAGAAGGCGAGTTCGAGCGATCATCGCCAATCACGCCCGCTGAAATCGAGCGCTCGCGCTACGACTACGTCGCGCTCGGCCACGTGCACGTGCTGAGCGACGTGTCGCAAGGCTCGACGCGCGCCTTTTACTGCGGAACGCCGGCGCCCTTCTATTCGACCGACAGCTCCGGATGGGTGCTGTGGGTCAATTGCGTGCCCGGGCAGCCCGTCTCAGTTGAACGCCTGATGGTTCGCTAGAGAGATCAATCCGACGGTGGCCTGGCGAGGTAAGGCCCGGATGCGCCTCGTCGCGGCGCTTGAGCTCGGGATAGAGATCCGCCAGATGCCGCCACATCCGCCCCAGGGCGGCACTGTCGAACGGCTCCACGATGCATTCCGACGCGCCCTCGCGCAGGTAGATTCGCTGATCGTCGGGCGAAAGCGACGCGCTGACGATCACGATCGAGGTCTGCGGCGATTCCTGGCGAATCGTCCTGAACAGCGACAACGCGTCGTTCCCTTCCGCACCACGCAGCCAGATGTCGAGCGTGACGACCTCTGGACGCGTCGTGCGGAAAAGATCGATTGTCTGCGCGACTGTCTCGGTTTCCGCAATCACCTGACACCCACCGCATTCCAGATGATTGCGTATGATGTCGCGCGTAATCCCCGAGCTGTCCGCAATGAGCACTCGAATTGCCATTGACGGCTCCTCCTTGGACGAGCACTGCTCCAGCCCAGTCCCCAAGGCGTTCACAGCTCTGACCCGTTCCCTATTTAGCAAAGGCGGGGCCAAGAAATGTTAGCTTTGAACTGTGATGCCCCCGTTGCCGGCAGAGCTTCGGCGCAGGATTCAGGGCCAGTTCATTGCCATTTCGTCGCCGTCCAGCCAGCTGCGGCGAGATCGGAATCTTCGATCATCGTAGCAAGCCAGCGATTTGTTGCATCGCGGTGACACTCTTCAAA
>JBAWCX010000701.1:0-4050 GCA_049590495.1 Binatus sp. (SeqCode) | reverse complement strand
GACTATTCGTCCCCAAGCCAATCACGGTTGACGGATTTCGCACAGTCGGCCTGCTTGCACGTCCACTGGAAAAAACGCTATTGACGACTTTGGCCGAGCTCAGCTTGACAACGTCGCCGTTCATTGGCGAAACTCGCGCCGATTCGCCGGTCGATCCAACCACATCAAGATTAAGACGCCTTAAGCTCATCGGGGCAGAGAGAGGATAGATGAAGACGGGAAATTCTTGGCTGCGAAGCGCCGCAGTCGTTGCAGCAGGCATCGTAATGACGGTGCTCGTCATCAGCCCTGCGGCTTATTCAAAGCCCAAAAAGAAAAAGGCCGCCGCGGAACCCACCGCCACCCTGACGCCGACCGCCACGCCGACCCCCGAAGTTCACCTGTGGAATTTCGATCAGGACAAAGCAGGCGAAGTGCCCGCCGGATGGAAAGCGATCGAAGGCGATTGGCAGGTGATCCCCGACCCCAGCGCGCCCAGCAAGCCCAATACCTACGGCCTGCCCGCGGGCCGGATGCTCAAGTCGCTAACCGGCCTGCTCGCGTATTACCCAATGACCATTGAAACCGATCCGACTGAGTATTCCGACTTTACTCTCGAAGCTCAGTTCAAATCCGCCGGCGGACGTTTCGATTGTTCCGGCGGCCTCATCTTCCGCTATGTCGACGAGAAAAACTTCTACCTGCTTTCCGCCGGATGCCCCAGCGATTACTTCGCTCTCTCGCGCATGACCAACGGACAGCTCGCCACTCTCAAGCAGCAGGTCGTGCCTACAGACAAGGACACCTGGTACCGGCTCAAGGTCACAGCCCAGGGCGGCCACTTCTCGTGCTACGACGACGACAAGATGATCTTCGATTTCGACGACAACAAAATCGCTAAAGGCAAAATTGGACTGTGGGCGGCCGACGATTCGCAGGCTCAATTCGACGACGTGAAACTCACGGTCCTCGGCGCAGGCGAGAGCGGTTCCGCTCCCGCGGCATCCCCATCGCCCTAATGCAAGTCGCGATGGTTCCCCTTCCCTCGAGGGAAGGGGTTAGGGGTTAGGTTCCTAGTTGCATGCGGGCGCATAGCAACCTACTCTGAACGGTAATGGAATCCACCGAAGAAAAAGCGCGCGTCGAGGTCCGCATCGAGCCGCTGCGCGGCCTTCCGCTCGCAATGGAAATAGCCGGCGGAGTCGGCCGCACGCTCGGCCTGACCCTGCTGTGGGGCCTCGAGATCGTGCGCGATTCCTATTTCCGCCTGCTCGATCGTCTCAACGTCCGCCCGCGCCACAAACGCGCCAGCGCCTTCCCCCCAGGCCAACCAAAAAAGCGCACCACCCCAGCTCGCTAGCTTCCCGGCTCTACCTCCTAACCTCTTCTTGTCCGAGGAGGTCAGGATCCAGAAAAGAGCCGGGATTCTTCGCTTCGCTCAAGAATGACACAAAAAAAGTTCTAACAGGGACGAAGCCCGCATCTTTACTTTCTTGTCACTGGGTGCAGGGGTCACCCCTGCCGAACGAAGCGTGAAACCCACGAGGGGTTTCACATTTAATTACGTTCCTCAGTTCTACCCGCCTCCTCCAGCACCCGCGCCAAATACCGCGCGAGCTTCTCGTCGAGCACTCGCACCAGCGCATCGGTCTGCGCGGCCTGCGTGATCTTCAGAAATCCTTCGAGGCGATTCTCCCGGTCATGGTCGCGAATCAGACGCGCGATCATGCTATGCGACAGCGCCGCCAGCTTGATCTCGAGCGCCCGCCGAATCTGCTCCATCGTATCGTCGAGCTCTGCCTGTGGCGGCGACACTCCCAGCTGAAACCCGCAGCTCGAGCATCGCGGCATCGTCTCGGGCGCGATTGAGCCGCCAAGCTCGCAGTGCACGATACGCGCACTCAACTGCGCGACTCGCGCGCCGAGATGTGCACTGGCGGGCGCCCCGAGCGCGGCGATCGCATTGAGCCGCGCGAGCGCGTCGAAGTACCGCCGCGCGTCTCCCGCCTCACGTTCGAGCCGCTCCATCTTCTCGATCCATCGCGCATGCGCGCTCAGGTAACACTGCACGTAGGTCCATTTGAATTTCTGAAAGCGCGCTTCCAACGCATCGAGACTGCGCGGCGGACCCGTCAGAATTCGCGGCCCCAGCTCGACTCGGAGCAGTTCGCACTCGGTCTCCAACGAAACGATCGCCGAATGCTGCCAGACGTTCTCTCTGACACCCGCTTCGTCCGGCGCGGCGCGCAGTCCGGTGGCCGCCAGGTACTCGCGCATCGCGCGCAATCGCGGGATAGATTCGGCCGCCGCGGCCAGCGCCTCATAGGCGCCCGCGATTTGGATTGCCGACGCGAGGTAGGTTCGATCGGCCGCCGCCTCGAGCATCGCGGCCGCGCCCGATTCCGCCAGTGCTAGGTATTCCGCAATCGCCGAGCTATTCGCCGCAGGCATCTCGAGGTTCGCTTCCTCGAGCGTCGCCGCCATCACTTCGCGCGTGCGGATAGCCCTCTCGACCGCCAGCGCCATCGCGGCGTCGAGCCGCTTCAGGCGCGCGTCCAGTTCGTCCCGGTCGCGCGCTGTCGTAAGCCGCGGATCGAATCGCCGCGCCAGCATCAGCGCCGCGTTGAACGCCGCCAACTCCGGCGCCCCCGCCGCTTGCGGGTCGAACCGCGCCGCGTCGGGCTCGTAGCGAATCACGCCGCCGGTCGATACCTCCAATCGCCGAATCAATTCCCGCACCGCTGGCGTCGTCCGCGCGTCGGCCGATCCGTTGTGCGCGACCATCGGCACCCGCGAATTCAGTTCTTCGATCGCGAGCGCCGCCGTGCGGCCGCAGACTGTTTCCATCATCAGCGAATCGATAATTTCGCGCGCGAGTTCCCGCTCGTATCCGTCCAGGTCGGCGATCCGGTCGCGAGCGATCTTCCACGCCGCCCGTCCCGCATCAGCCAGGAACGCTTTGAGCAGGTTTGAAATCGCCGCGTTCATCGTGAGATCGGGCGGGTAGATCAACCGCGCCGGCAATTCGGCCCCAGAAGTCGATGAGGCCAAAGCCTCGCGCGCCAGGCGCGACAACGACACGATCGTGGTGCCGTCGGAACTCTCTCCGTCCGGCTTGGGATGAGCGGCGATTGTGCGGAGCGCGCTTAGTGCGATCGGATGGAACGGGAAGATGGCGTCGGGCGGCAAACCCGCCGTATCGATTCCCGCGTACGCAACATCGGCGTCGAGCGCCGCATCTTCGACCAGCCGCCGCGCGCGCCGCACAGCGACTGTAGTCTCCTCATTGGCGTCGCGCGGCGCCACCGCCAGCCGATGCGCGGCTTCAGGAGCCATCGCGCGCCCGGCCGCAATCACGGTAAACTTCACCTGCCGGAACGACGCGGCGACTTGCGCGAGCATCGCGAAAAACTCGGCCATCGACTCGCATTCGGAAGTTCCAAAATCGATCGCGACCGTGATCGCCCGGATTCCCGTCCGCCACGCGGCCTCCAGCCCCACGTTCAACGCGGCCGCCCCGCGCATCTGCCGGAAAAGATCGCTCGAGGCGCGCGGGTCACCGCCGATTTGCTCCGCCAGCACACTGAGCAGGACCTGCTCGACTTCCGCCGCGCGCACCGGCCCGGCCAGTTCGATCCCGCATACGATCCGCCGCATGTTTTGCGCGTCGAGCGCACCTGCCTGCCTCTGCAGCGCGATCGCGTAGTCAAGGAAGTGGGTCTTGCCACATCCCGCCGGTCCGCCAATCCAGAAGACTGCCCCGAGCGGCTCCGCAAGATGCTGATTCAGAACTTCCCACGAACGTTCGGACGCGCGCGTGAGCACGTAGCTCGCGACGGTCGAGACACGCGGCGACGTCTCGAGTTCCAATCGTTCAAGCGCGGGCGGCTCGATCTCGAACCAGCGCCGCGCCGTCGCGCGCCGCCCGTTTCCCTTTGCCAACTCCATCGCCTGAGACTATAAGAACAGAAAGCATCAAAATGTCACGTCCGATAGACCAAAATGTGGACTTTCTGTCACCTCAAGAACCAACCGACACGGGAACAATTCACTTAATTGAATGTGAAACCC
>JBAWCX010000700.1:0-10925 GCA_049590495.1 Binatus sp. (SeqCode) | reverse complement strand
GCGCGACGTTTTCTGGCGCGCCGGCAACAAGCCCGAGGGGATCGACGAAGAGTACGCTCGCGAGGTCCGGGTCGCACAGGCCATGGGTCACGCACCCGCCGGGCAATTTGCGCAGGCCGCGGAAGATTTCGACGTCGAGACGCTTCATCAATGGATGGCGCAGGCTTCCAAAGCCGGCGTGACCGACTTCGGAGAATGGAAAGACATCCGAATCGGGCGCGCCGACGAATTCGCCAACGCCGGTGAGATAGTCGCCCCGATCGAGCTGAACGTCCGCGTCCGTCGCCACGATGGAACGACGGAGACGCAGCGCGTGAGTATCTACGGCACGATTCGAGGCGCGTCGCGGGAGGCGGGCGCGGCGATCAATTGCGTGCTGCACAAGAGCGTCAAGACGAAGGATTTCCTTCCGCCGTTTCTGAATGCAATTCTCCTGGCTGCCACGGGTGCGCGACTGCCCGAAACATTTCGCGCGATCGTGATCGGAACGCAGTCGGAAAAGCTGACGGAATGGACTCGCGAGTTCCGGCCGATGGACCAGGATGCGGCGATCGCTTACCTCACCACGGTCGTCAGCGATCTACTCTCGACGGGCAACGACTACTTCCTGCCGATTGAGGCGGTCGAGGAAGTCGCGAAGGAGTTGCGCAAACCCGAGGACAGCCGCGACTTGATCGAAGCCGTCGAGCGCATCCTCCTGAATGATTTCCATAAGAGCAGCTCCGAATACGGCCCCGTACGAAACGCCACCAGTTTCGATCCGCCGAGCGAGATAGAGATCGAGAAAATAGTCGGACGCCAGTTCAAACCGATAATCGGGATGTTCAAATGAGCGCGACCGCATCCACGGCCAACGTCGAATATTATCGGCCCGCGATCCTCGATGAAATTCTTGACGGCGGGCATAAGGTCATCGACGCCAGCGCCGGCACCGGCAAGACCTTTACGATCGAGCATCTCGTCGTCGACCTTCTCCGCACCGGCGCGGCCATGCTCGATCAAATCCTGGTCGTAACATTTACCGAAAAGGCGACCGCCGAACTGCGCTCGCGGATCCGCGCGACGATCGAAGCAGTTCTGTCCGGGCATAGTGCGGACGCCACGCGCGGATCGCAGCGTAGGCGCCTCGATGATACCGAGCGGGAAAGACTCAACGCCGCGTTGTTTTCATTTCACAGTTCGCCGATTCACACGATTCATAGTTTTTGCCGTCGGATGCTTGGCGAGCTCGCTTTTGACGCCGGAGTGCGTTTCGGAATCGATCTCTCGCGCGGCCGCTTCGAATTCCACGGGGCTATCCGCGCGGAATTGCGCGAGCGGTTGAAGTCGGACGAGCGCGTCCAGCGGCTCGTCGGCAGCTGGCTTTCTGAAGAGCGACGCACTTCAGATGACCTCGAGGAGCTGCTCTGCCGCGCTCACTCCCAGCGCTACCTGCGCACCGCCGGGCGCCAACTCAACCAGCAGGCGTTAACCGACCTGGTGAAATCGTTCGACGCGAAGGCGTTGATCGATGCCTACCGGCTCGCAGCGATCACAGTTGAAGCTCGCGCCGACGCGATCGCCGCCACCGACGAGCTCGCGATGATCGTCTCGCGCGCGGGCGGATCGAGCACAGCCCTTGCGGATAGCTTGTGCGATTTTGACCTCGATCGCATCTGCGATCCAAAAGCTGCGCGCCGCATACGATCTGAAACGCGGCCGAGTTTTCCCGATGAGATGTCGCAAACCGTCCGCACGATCGTCGATGCTGGAAGGCGAGTTCAAGCGGCGGTGAGCATCGAGCAACGCGTGGTCGACGAGCTGCTGTTCGCGACAGTCAATCGAATGGACGCGCGAAAGCGCGAGCGCGGAACGCTCGACTATGAGGACATGCTCGCATGGCTTTCCGACGCACTCGATGGACCTCGCGGCAAATCGCTCGCGGCGACCTTGCGCGAGCGCTATCGCGTGACACTGATCGACGAATTCCAGGATACGGATGAGCTGCAATGGAAAATCTTTCGCCAGGTCTTCGTCGAAGGCGGCGGTAGCAACACGATCTACGCGATCGGGGATCCCAAGCAGGCGATTTACGGGTTTCGCGGCGCCGACGTGCACGCTTACCTGGAAGCGCGCGAGCAGCTCTCGAAATCGGGAGCGACGACCGTTCAATTGCGCGAGAACTTCCGATCGACATCGGACATGATCAATGCGTGCAATTTACTTTTCGATCAGAATGCCACGGCGGCACTGTTCACCGGGGAGATCACCTACAGCCATCCGGTCACGTGCGGGCGTCCCGCTCTGAGAGCCATCGCGGCGAACGGCCAGCCGATCGCACCCGTCACCCTGATGAAGTTCCAGCCGCACGACAGTCGCTACAGGTTTTCGCGGCGGATGCGCGAGGCGATTGGACCGCGAATCGCGCAGGCGATACGGCGAATTGTCGCGGACCCGGAGCACGCGATTGAAATTTGCGATGACGGAAAGGCGCCGCGCAGGATTTCAGCCAAAGATATCTACGTCCTGACCCGGACCAACCGCGACAGCGCGGAAATTGCCAAGTATCTGTGGCAGGCTGGCGTTCCGTTCGCTTTCTACAAGCAGGACGGGCTGTTCCAGACGCGCGAGGCCGCCGACATTCTCGACCTGCTCAGAGGAATCGAAGAACCCGGCCGCCGCTCGAACCGGCTAAAGGCGTGGGCTTCGCGATTTTTCGCGGTCGAGTACCGCGACCTTGCGCGGCTTGACGATGAGCGGAACTCGCAGCCGATGCTCGAAAGATTGTTTGAATGGCGCGCTCTTGCCGAGGCCGGCCGTTTCGTCGACTTGTTCGACGCGTTGCTTCATCAAAGCGGATTGGTCGAACGTGAATTGTTGTCGGACAACTGCCGCGAACTCACCAACTACGAACACATCTTCGAGATTCTGACCCAGCAGGCATCCCGGCGCGGAACCTCGCTCGCGGAAATAATCGAACTGCTCGATTCGTACATCACGATGCGCGCGATACCGCCGGGTGACGATCCCAATGTGCAGCGGTCGGAAGAAGATCGCGACGCCGTGCAAATCATGACGATTCACAAGAGCAAGGGCCTCGAAGCCGACGTCGTCGCACTCTACGGAGGATTCTTCGCCAGTACTCTTCCCGATCCCGTCAGTATCTATCACCTCGGAAACGAACGGCGCCTGGCGATCGGAAAACCGGCGCGGGACATGGCAAAGAGTGCGATCGCAAAAGAGAAGGCCGAGGAAGACCAGCGACTGCTTTACGTCGCGCTGACTCGCGCGCGCGCCCAGCTGATGCTCCCCTACATTCCGCCGGACACGCTGAGTCGAGGCCGCGACCTGACGGGTTCGTATGCGCAACTGAACGATCGGCTGCGCACACTCGATCGCGAAACTGGGCTGAAGACGCTCTTCGCGACTGAAACTATATTCGTTCCGGCGCTGGCCGATTCGACGGATGATCAAGACCAGGTCGAGTCGCCGCTTGACGACAATGGGTTGTGCGATTGGCTCGCATCGACGTCGCAGGCCGCCGGCCTCGACAGCGAATTCGCCGATCTGCTGGCGGGGCATCGCGGCTTGACGATCGAATCGTACACTTCGCTTCAAGCGGCAGAGCCTGATGAGTTCAAAAGCAGCGTCGACGCAATTGAGGCGCGCGCCGACAACGTCGATTTGCCCGGCGGCCGCCACGTCGGTATTTTCCTCCATGAAGCAATCGAGAAGCTCGATTTCAAATCTTTTGGCGATGTCCCGGACCTGGAATCCTGGATGGCGCGTGACGACGTGCGTGAATTGTTCGCGAGCGTCATGCGTCGCCACGGCCTGAACGATCCGCGCTGGCTGGCGCGCGGGCGCGAAGTGGTCTTCAACGCGCTCACCTCGCCGGTCGCGCTTGGCGAAACGGTGCTCGAGGGCGGACTGCACCGGCTGCCCGGGGTTCGCGAAATGGAATTCGCGTATCCGATACCCGAGAAACATCACCCACTGCTCGGCGACGGCCGGGACGGCGCGCGGACCGTCGGGCGTGGCTACGTAAAGGGTTTTATCGACCTGGTATTCCGCCAAGACAAGCTGATGTACTTCGCCGACTGGAAGGGCGATCTGCTGCCGTCATATGAACCCGTCGCAGTCGCACAGCACGTCGAGCGCCACTATCAGTTGCAGGCGCGCATATACTCACTTGGCGTCGTGCGCCTGCTCGCGATCAACAGCGAGCGCGATTACGACTCGCGATTTGGCGGGCTTCTGTATGTATTTCTTCGCGGCGTCTCGCCGACGGGCAATGGTAAGTCTGGATTCTACTTCGCGCGGCCGTCCTGGAATGAAATAGTCACTTATGAATCCGACTTGTTAGATCGCGAATCCAACTCCGAGCTCAACGCGTGAAAGATAGATACTCACTACTGGGAATGGATACGGCGTGGCGACGCTTTGATTCAGCTCGCGGCGGTGGGCGTTCCGCATTCGACGCTCACATGCGCGCGCTAGAAGTCTCGGTGAGCGGCCTCAACCTGGCTCCTGAAACCGTCCATCTGGCGGCCGAGCTTGCCGCCCTGGAACCGGCTCTGGAAGACGATGACCGGAGAGCGCTCATCGTGCTTATCCTGATCTCGCTCGCCGCTCTCCAGGAGGGGAGCACTCGCTTCCCGGTGACTGGCCCTCTCTCACGGGCGCCAATGCGCCGAGTGCTAGGTTCGCTATGCGATGCCGGCTCGAACGAGAACGACATCGACAAGATAGCCAGTTCGATTGAGGTTCTTTTGCAATCGGATCGTGCGTCGACGGTAGTAGGTCAGCAGGAGGATGAGTACAAACCGTTACTATACATCGCGCCATACATAGTGCATCACAATGTGTATCGGTGCGAGAGTGAACTGGCTATTCAACTGGCCGCGTTATTGACTACCGACGTCCAAGAGCAACCGGACGCCGTGGAACTTGCTCGCGCGCTGCAGGATGTCGTTGCTCGTCCCGTGATCGTGCGAGGCAGGCGAATTGCGATGTCTGACGAACAGCGTGAGGTCGTCGCAGCTTCGGCGCGCACGGGACTGACGGTTGTTTCGGGTGGTCCGGGCACAGGTAAGACTTCGATCATTGTAGCGATCATGCGTCTGATGGTGCGCCTTGGCGTGGAACCCTCCGAGATCGCCCTGGCCGCGCCGACCGGAAAAGCCGCATACCGGATGGGCGAATGCATCGGCGAGTCGCTGACGCGGATTGATCAACGCGACGCCATAGACCAATCACTCCTCGATGCGAATCTCGAGCCGGCGACGATTCACCGCTTGCTGGGTTACTCGCCGGAGTCGGGTCGTTTCCGCCATCATCGCAACAACCCGCTCTCCGCAAAGGTGGTGATCGTCGACGAAGGCTCGATGCTTGATGTGACGTTGATGGAACGGTTGACGAACGCGATTGCACCGGGCACGCGATTGATCCTGCTGGGCGATGCGAATCAATTGCCGTCGGTCGCCGCGGGCTCCGTGTTCCGCGATCTCGTCCCGACGCCGGGAGGTGATTCGAGTCCGCTGACCGAGTCTCTGAGGCGGCTCGAGGTGAATCATCGCATGAAGACCGAAAACGCCGCCGGGCGATCCATTTTGCACGCGGCCCGCTCGATTAACCAAGGCGAAGCCGATGTTCTGAATTCAGTCGACGAATCGAATACGCCGATCGTGGCGCGGCGCTCATCGCCGGGCGAGCTGACTTTCGCCGGCGTCGAATTCATCGCAACCGCATCGCGCAAACTCGGTCCGTTTCTGGATCGCTGGTACGCCGATCGAGTACGCGGCGATAGGGAAATCGCGGAATTGGTTGCGCACGAGTACGTCGAACGCGATGGCCGCTTCGATATCGCCGACTGCGAGCGCTTGCGGCAGCTGTTCGCGCACGCCGGAAGATCGCGCATCCTGTGCGTGACGCGCGTTTTCGAGACTGGCGCCGAGCGCATTAACGCGCGCCTTCATTCGCGCGCCGCCGAATCCGCGGGCGTCGCCGCTGAGCGCGCCCCATTCGTGGTCGGCGAGCCGCTGATCGTGCTCCGCAACGATTACGAACGCGCACTCTTCAACGGCGATCATGGAATCAGACTGTGGGTCCGGCGCGGCGATAGCTCGCAACTCCCGATGGCGGTATTTCCGCGCGGCGACAACTTCGTCGCGTTCCGATTCGAAGCTCTGCGCGAATTCGTCGAGCTAGGCTACGCGATGACCGTGCACAAGGCGCAGGGCTCCGAGTTCGATTCGATCGCCATCGTCTTGCCGGAAAAACCGATCGCGGTTTTGACCCGCGAACTCATCTATACCGCCGTCAGCCGCAGCAGAACGTCGGTCGTAATCGTTGGCGACGAATCGACGCTCAATCATGCCATCGCGGCGCGCGTCGAGCGATTCTCCGGGCTCGCCGATCGAATCAAACTGGCGCTCGCCAGTTAGCCAACTCATTTCTTCGGCGTATGCGCGATCAGGAAGTCGCGCACGCGCTTCACGGTATTGCCGATCACGTCGGACGTCTTCCAGTTCTCGATAAGTTGAGCGTTGGGTGCGAGCGCGGCGATATCCTTCGAGGTTTCCGTCGGATGGTAGTCGTCGTTGCCGCAAAGAATCAGCATCGGCGTTTTGCACGAGCGCACGAACTCGCGCGACACGTTGAAGACGAACTCGCCCCCGTACATCCGGTCGCGGAATTGCCGCAGCGCCGCGTCGTCGAGTTTTGGACGCCCGGCCTTCAGCGCCTGCGCCCATCCGTCGAACATCGCGAAGAACAAGTCGCGATTGCGCGGGCTGAGTCCGATTGGATTTTGGAGAATCGCGGCGCTGATGCGCTGCGGCGCGGCTTTGACGATGCCGAGGCAGTACGACCCTCCGATGCATCCGCCCATCAAGTGGCATTGCTTGATTCCAAGATGATCGAGGAGCGCAACGTGATCACTCGTGTAAGTGTCCCATCCGTCGTCAGCGCTGATCGGCGCGGTCGACTTGCCGGCGTTGCGCTGATCCATCGCGATCACGCGGAAGTTGGCCGCGAGCTCCTTGGTCGGATCGAATGGACTCTTTTCCCAGAACTCGATACTCGAGCGCATCCCGCCGGGCGCAAATAGTAGAATCGGATATCCAGTGCCGTGCTCCTCGAAGTATATCGACACATCGCCGCGCTTGAACGTTGGCATTTTCAGACTCCTTGCACGAACTCTTAGATCGCGCTCGCGGGTCGATCAATCTTTTCCGATCACTCTCCGCCGAAGAAACGGCGGCGCACGCTTTCGTCGGCCGGCAAGTCGGGCCCGCCGAATACATGGTCCGGTATCCGCGACGGATCCTGCGCCAACAGCGGGAGCGCCCGAGCCCGGCGCGCGTCGGCCTCGGCACCGCGATCGAGCCACATCTCGCGCATCCAATTCTCTGATTTGTGAATCACTCCATAGTGATAGTCATGACCGTCGGCGTACGCATGGCAGGCCGCGTCCCAATTGGTGTCGGCGAGCAGGCAATCGCGCATGACACGCACGTCGCGCATAGTCAGGCTCAGTCCCTGTCCCCAGGTAGGATCGCTCGACGCCGCGGCGTCGCCGATTAGCGCGAGCCCGTCTCGATACGGATGCTCCACCCAATGGTCCGCTGTGATGAATGACGCCAACGGGCCGGCCGGCTTGGCGCCCGCGTAAAATTCCGCCGGAGCGCCGGTGCGGACAGCTTCGTCGATGAACCGCGAAACCTCGCCGTCACCATGCAGCCGCCACGGCGAGTCAGCCTGATAGACCACGTACGCGCGCACGCGTTCGCCGCCCTGCGGAAACAGAAAAGCGATTTGGCCGATGAACGGATTGAACACCGCCACGCTCGTCTCTTGCGGCGCCGGCATCGGATCGAATAGCAAGCCCGCAATATAGAGCCGGTCGAGTTCGCGCTTGACCTCGAAGCCTCCCCATTTGCGCATCGCCGAACTGCGTCCGTCAGCGCCGACGACGATTCGCGCCGATACCTCGTCGCTCCGTCCCGCCTGCTCGACAATCACGCTTGGACGCGCCCGGCTTGACTGCGCGAACGCTCGCGCCGCGACGAACTTCGGCGCCGGCTTTGGCAGCCGCCTCGATCAGCATTTCCTGGAGCGCTGGATGGTAGATGCCGAGCGTGGGGCAGTTGTGCGCGGTGGTTGCGATGCAATCGCGGCGGCCTAACAGCGTTGGGCCGATGTAGTTGTCGATCGACGGAATCTGGTGTCCGGTCGCGCAAAACATCTCGTAGAGGCCGAGCTTGCGCGCTTCGGCGAGTCCCCACTGCTCGATATATTCGCCGCGCACGCGATCGCGAAATTGCGTCTCACGCTCGACGACCAGCACGCGCGCGCCCGCCCCCGCCATCACTTTCGCGAGCGCGGAACCGCCAAGTCCACCGCCGACCGTTATGATGTCGTAACTGGTTTCAGGCATAGGAATTTGGCCGTCGCCAATCAGTCTCGCGCTGACAGCGGATGCGATTGTGGCACTGTCGTTGGTGATCTACCAATATGTTGAAGACCGAACCAGTCCGAGGAGGAAGTCCTATGCTTCGGAGCGATTCCCGTATTCTGACTACGCATACCGGCAGCCTGCCGCGGCGCGAGGTGCTGACCACGATGCTTGTGAATAGCAGTCGCGGTGAAAAGGTCGATCGTGCAGCGATGCTCCGCGAGATCGAGGAGTCGACGCGTCACGTCGTGCAGAAGCAGCTCGAAGCGGGAATCGACGTCGGCAACAACGGCGAGCAATCGCGCGAGAGCTTCGTCACCTACGTGCAGCATCGGATGACGGGCTTTGGCGGGCGAAGCGAGCGGCCTATCATGCGCGATATCGTACGCTACCAGAGCTTTCTCAAGCTGCGCGCGCCAATGTTTCAGCGCTCGATGGTCGATCTGCTCCACGCGCCGAAGGCGATCGGCGAGGTCGAGTACCTCGGCCAGGGCGCCGTCGATTTCGAATGCGCCGACACTCTCCGTATCCTGGACGATCAGCCCCACAAGTTCGCCGAGCCGTTCATGACTGCTCCGTCGCCGGGAATAATAGCATCGGCAATGCTCAATGAGTATTACGAAAACTACGAGAAGTATGTAATGGCAGTAGCTAAAGCATTACATACTGAGTATTCGCACATAGTATCGAAAGGATTCGTGCTTCAGGTCGACTGCCCCGACCTCGCGATGGAGCGGCACACGTCCTACGCCGACCGCCCGCTCACTGAATTTCTCGAGTTCGTCGAACTGAACATCGCCGCGATGAATCGCGCCCTGCACGGAATCGCGCCCGATCGCGTCCGCATGCACGTGTGCTGGGGAAATTACGAAGCGCCGCACGATCTCGACGTCCCGCTCGCCCAGATCCTGCCGCTGCTCTACCATGCCAACGTCGGCGCGCTGGTCCTGGAGGCCGCCAACCCGCGCCATCAGCACGAGTATCGTTGCTTCAAGGAATTCCCGCTTCCCGATCACATGAGTCTCGTCACCGGTGTCATCGATACCAAGACCAACTACGTCGAACATCACGAGGTTGTCGCCGACCGGCTCGAGCGCGCCGTCAGTGCGATCGGCGATGTGCACCGCGTGATGGCCGGGACTGACTGCGGCTTCGAGACGTCGGCCGGACTCGGCGAAGTCGCTGAAGAAGTCGTGTGGGCAAAGTTGCGCGCGATGCGCGCCGGCGCCGACCTGGCCTCGCACCGCCTCTTTCACTGATGTAGACGGGCTTCTCAGCTATGCCACGGCTCGACGAGGATCTTGGCGTGCGTCTCCGGTGACGCGAGGTCGTCGAACGCCTTCGCGACGCCTTCAACTCCCACCTTGCCAGTGATAAGCGGGTCGGCGTTGACGCTCCCCTCGGCGAGATGGCTCAGCGTCGCCGCGAATTCCTCGGGTGCATAGCCGAGCACGAACTGGATGTTCAGCTCCTTGCTGATTCCCGTCAGAGGCTCGATCTGGTCGCGCTCCATGCATACTCCTACCACCACGATCCGCGCGTTGCCCGGCGCCGCCGACATGATTCCTTCGATCACGCCCGGCACACCGACGCATTCGAAAATCACCGCGGGCCTGACGGCCGGTCCCGTCACCCATGGCGGCAACATCGGCGCCTTCGAGGGGTCGGCGTACACCGCCATCTCGCGCCAGCTTGTGTACGGCGACTTTTCTTTTGGATCGACGACGACATCCGCGCCCATCTGCAGCGCAAGTTCGCGCCGCCGCGGTGAAAAGTCCGCCGCCACGATCGGATGCACGCCTGCGAGCTTGAGTGCCGCGATCACCGCCAGGCCGACCGGCCCGCATCCTATGACCAGCGGCGCGTCATCCCGGTCCAGACGCGCTTTCTGGACTGCGTGATATCCAACCGCCATCGGTTCGGTCAGCGCCGCGCGTTCGGTGGAAAGCCCGTTGGGCACCTCGAGCAGCAAAAGTTCCGTCAGCCGCATCAGCTCGCCGTAGCCCCCGGGATTGTCGTTCGAGTAGCCAACCGCCTCGAGTCCGCGCGCACTGATCAGCACCGGCATCGCGCACACGCGCGTGCCCGGCTTCAATCGCTTTTGCGTCTGCGGGCCGTAGTCGACGACCTCGGCGCAGAACTCATGTCCCATCACGATGTCGCGATTGAGGTCCATCACGAACGGCGCACCCGCCTTGCGCGATCCCTCGACCATCTTCTCGGCGTGCTTGAGCGCATGCAGATCGGATCCGCAGATTCCACACGCGAGCGTTTTCACCAGCGCCTCGCCCGCTCCAGGAGCCGGCGTGGGGATGTCATCGACGACGAGTTTTTTGCCACGCATTACGGCGGCGCGCATCATTTTTCTCCTTCATCCCAATACTCTAGCAGGGTTGCTCCATCGCGCGTAAAGTCCAGCGATGGGCCGCAAGATTCTGCTCATCACCACCGATCAGCAGCGCTACGACTCGCTCGGATGCAACGGCGG
>JBAWCX010000699.1:0-2394 GCA_049590495.1 Binatus sp. (SeqCode) | reverse complement strand
ATCCCGGCCGCCAGCGGCGGATCCGCCGGCATCCCCGTCTTCGCCATCACGCCGCTCGCCGCCTGCGCAAGCGTGTCGCGGCTCGGTCGCGTCACCCACGGCCCGCGCGGCCCCCACGAACTGCCTTGCGCGTACACAATGCGCGGATTTATTTTGCGCGCGTCCTCGTAGCCGAGTCCGAGCCTGTCGAGCACGCCCGGCCGGTAGTTGGTGACGAGCACGTCGTACGATTTCACCATCCGGCGCACCATCTTGATCGCGTCGGGCTTTTTCAAATCGGCGGTGATGCTCCGCTTGCCGCGATTCATCGCGATGAAGTAATGCGACACGGTCGCGTTCTTCACGTCCGGCCCGCCAATCAGCGCGGCCAGCATCCAGCGGCTCAAATCTCCAGTTTCCTTGTTCTCGACCTTGACGACGTCGGCGCCCATGTCGGCCAGGATCAGCGACGCAAACGGCCCCTGGATTTCTTGCGCAATCTCGACGACCTTGATTCCTTCGAGCGGCTTGCTCATCGTGACTTTCTCCTAAACGGTCGTTCAGGAACTCGGACGCGCGGGCATTATCCCGCCGTTCGCCGCGAAATCTCAAGCGTCGATTCCGGCGCGTGACGCTTGTACGCTCATCGCCGATGAAACCGAGCATCTATGAATATCCCGACGTTTTCCGCCGCGCGCATCTGGAGAGTCCCGGCGAAATCCCGGCCGAAGTGGTTTTCCTGCAACAGGTCTGGAATCGCCATCGCAAAAGTCCGACGCGCCGCATCCTTGATATCGCGTGCGGCGATTCACCTCACGGCCGCCTGCTCGCCGCGGATGGATTCATGGTCGTCGGAATCGATCGCTCGCCCACGATGATCGCGGCGGGCCGCCGCAAAGCGAACGAACTCGCGAATCTTCGCTTCTATCGCCGCCCAATCGAGAGGTTCACTCTTCCGGAGCGCCTCTTCGACGCCGCAATTTTCATGTCCGAAACGTTTCCGGTGATCGTCGAGAACGCGGGCCTGCTCTCGCATCTGAAATCCGTCGGTCGCACTCTCAAGCGCGGCGGTCTGTACTGCATCGACATCGACCGCCAGGATCCGAGTCCGCGCGTGCTTCGGCGGACGATGTGGCGCGAGCGCACCGCCAATGCCGGCGGCGTCGCGCTCGACATCCGCGAGTTCCATCGACCCATCGCGTGGCATTCGCCGCTGCATTCGATCTACGAGCTCGAATGCACCATCGGATTTCCCACCGGCGCGGTGACGACTCGCGATTTGATTCCGGTGCGCTACACGATTCCCGCCACGCTGGAACTCGCCGCGCTCGCATCCGGCATGTTCAAAATGATCGCCGCATACTGCGACCTGTCGTTCACCAAGCCGCTCGACAGGTGTCGCTACCGCTGGACGGGAGTGCTGCGACGCGTCTGATTTCAGGTGTCGCTGAGATGATCGATCAGGTCGAGGACCTCGGCGTGCCAGCTGCCATCGAAGCGAAGTATGTGAATCGATCCGAGCTCGGCGACCGGCTCCTGCCGCGTGAGCGTTCGCACGATTGCGCGAATCACGCCGCGATGCGCAATCAGGATCGCGTCGTCGTCGCGCGGCGTCCACAGAGCGAGCATGCGTTCCAGGCCGCGCTCGACGCGATCGGCAAACGCGGCGCGGCTCTCGCCGCGAGGATACGTGTAGCTCGGCGCGAGTCGATCGGCGTTCCATCGCGCGAACTCGTCGGGGTAACGCTCGCGAATCTCGTCCGCGGTGAGCCCTTCGAACAGTCCGAAGTGCACTTCGGCGAACTCATCGATCGTGATGAGCGGCGCCGAGTCGCCGGCCACGATTCGCGCCCCTTCGGTCGCACGAACAAGTGGACTCGAAAAGACGTGCACGAAACTTCCGCGGCCGCGGCGCGTCTCGATCGCGCGGCTCGCAAGGCGCAGCTGCGTGCGCCCGAGTTCCGACAGCGCCACATCGGTGCGGCCGTGATACCTGATGCTCGACTCGCCCACGGTCTCGCCATGGCGAACCAGGATCAACCGCGACCCGCGAATCATTTTCCGTCGAACAGCGGATTCATCACCAGGCCGGTCAGCAGCTTGGGATGGAAGTAGGTCGACTTTTGGGGCATCGTCGCGCCCGCGTCGCTCACCCGCTCGACGTCCTCGATCGACGGCGGATTCATCAGGAACGCACCGTCGGCCCGTCCATTCGCGACTGCGCCGAGCGCGCCGCCAATTTCGACCGTGTATTCGATGTTTCCGCCTTTGCGAATCTCGTCGGCGCGCAGCCCGAATATTCGATCGAACACCAGCGCGTGCAGAACCGACACGTCGAGGCGCCGAACTTCGGCCGGCGCGTCGGGCATCGCTGCCTCAATCGCGCTTTGGCTCCGCAGCCGCAGAATCAAGTAG
>JBAWCX010000698.1:0-3572 GCA_049590495.1 Binatus sp. (SeqCode) | reverse complement strand
TGATGCCGCCGAGAATCGCGTACGACACGGCACGCGTATCCGAGTTGCGCACCAGGTTCATCTCGATGCCGAGATCGAGCGAGCGTTTGATGAGCGCCGCAATCCGATCGTAAAAATCCTGGATCTTGTCGTCGAGCTCGTGGTCGAAACCGGTCGAATGGTTGAGCAGGATGTCGGTGAGCTCGCGCTCGGCGAGCGCGTAGTTCAAAACTCGAGTCAGGTTGGCGCGCAATTGATCGACAGGGTCCGGCTCTCCGGGCGCGATGCGCAGGCGCTGGACACGCTGGGTGAGTTCGGAGACCGCCTGCTCGAGTAGTTCCTCGAACAGGTCTTTCTTGTTTTGAAAATAGAGATAGAACGTGCCACGTGCGATGCGGGCGCGGGCAATAATGTCCGCGACATTGGTCCTGTGATATCCCTTGCGAGCAAAGATGCGCTTGGCATGGCGCAGCACTTGCGCGCGTCGAGCGTGACGTTCCATTGTTGCTCCGTGCGGTAATTCAAGCGTAGTTCGAGATGATGCGGAGTGTCAAATACGGTAAATCACTTTATTAAATGTGAAACCCGCACTGGGTTTCACGCTTCCTTCGGCAGGGGTGACCCCTGCACCCAGTGTCAAGAAAATTCCTTTGGAGGGATTTAGATGAGCGATTCAAAGTTTTGGGATAGAGCGCACGCCGCGGCCAAGAAGGCGACTTGGGCATATCTTGCGACTGCGGTCAAAGACCAGCCCAAGGTTCGCGTCGTGCATCCGGCCTTCGAGGGCGAGCGCGTGTGGGTCGCGACGGGACGCTCGTCGGCGAAGGCGCGGCATATCGATAAGAACGGCAAGGTCGAGTTGTTCTATCAAATCGGTGCCGAGATGGTTCATCTGACGGTCACAGGCAACGCGAAGTTCGTCGAAGATTTGGCTGAGAAGAAGCGAATCTGGAATGGCAAGCTGTTCGACTACGACCTCGCGCAGTTCTGGCCGGGCGGCCCCGAGTCAAAGGACTTCGGCCTGATGCTGATAACACCGGACCGAGTCGAGCTAACCTCGTTGACGGAGATGACGACCGGCAAAAAGCCCGAAGTCTGGCGAGCGTCGGCGAAGTAGCGCGAGGCTACCCGCGCACGCGTTCGCGCGCGAAGATTGCGCGCTCTTCCGCCGTCATCTTTTCGCGGATGCGCGAGCCTTTGCCGACGTGCCGATACAGTCCGCCCTCTGAAAAATATTCTTCGTAGGGCTGCGCAGGGATCGGCTCTGGCCCAGGCGAGTCGGTTATCTTCACGTCGAGCACGTCTTCGACCAGGCTGCT
This sequence comes from Binatus sp. (SeqCode), assembly GCA_049590495.1. Lineage (GTDB taxonomy): Bacteria > Desulfobacterota > Binatia > Binatales > Binataceae > Binatus. The sequence goes on along the minus strand of JBAWCX010000698.1, from coordinate 2,274 downwards.
GTCGTACATCCTCACCGCGTCGTAGTCCGTCAGCAGCGCGCATACTTCGACGCAGATGTAGCATCCGATGCATTCCTGGAAGCGGTCCTGCACCGGCTGCACGCCGCGTCCCGGAACCGAGCCGGGCGACAGGTACTCGATGCATTGCACGGGACAGAACTCGGGGCATTTGCCGCACGGGAAGCACAGGTTCACGTCCATGAACGCGACTTCGCGCGGGCGCTTTTTCTTTTGTCCGACTTCTTCGGGAGTCTCGGGGATGCGGTCTTCCTTGAGACGGCGCTTGATGATGTCGATGGCGCTCATAGGTTCATAGTCACACTTTTCAAGCCGGCGCGGTCAAGAGCGATCGGCGGCGCGGGAAAAAGAACGGGCCAGCGCAGTTCTGCGCCAGCCCGACGCCGACTGGAAAAGGGGGGCAAACCCAGCCGACGCCCCCCCATTTAGCAAATTGCCACGCGAGCGTCTATGCCCCAAATTATGACACTCGCGATCTGAATCTATTTGACCGCGAAGATGCGTCCGGTTGAGGTGCCGACGTACAGTATCCCCGACGCCGACGACGCGGCTGTCGTGATCTTGCCGAAGCTTCGCGACGCCCATAGGTAGCTGCCGTCGCCCGTCAGCACCGCGCCCACGTCTCCGGTCGCCGCGTCGAACACGCCGTCGTTGCCGAGCACGCACAGTCCGGCGGCGCCTGGCTTCAGCGTCGAGTCTTGCCATCGGAGCTGCCCGTCGGAGGAGACACCATAGACCGTCTCACCGCCGGCGAAGATTGTTCCAGACGGAGCGACCGCAGGTCCCGCGGTTACCGCATGCGCGGGGTTCACGTGCCAGAGCGGATTGCCGATCCGCGAATCGATCGCATACACGCCGCCGCCGGCCGAGCCCGCGTAAACGACGTCGTCGGCATAGGCAATCGCTCCCGAAAATCCGCCGTCCGGCTGGAACGTCCAGAGCACGCTGCCATCCGATGCGAGCGCAGTGACCGCGCCGCGCGAGGTTCCCACCACTACCCCGTCCGGCGTCGTCGCGGCCGTAGTCACCGGTCCAACACCCACGCGCCAATTGAGGGAGCCCGCGGTGCTGATCGACACCAGGTCGCCGCCCGCGGATGCGTAGACCGCGCTATCGCTCGCAGCCAGCGGTCCCTCGCTCGCACCAATTTCCAGATGCCAGAGAGTGGCGCCGTCGGGAGCGACGGCCGCAAGCTGCGACCTCGACGACATCGCGAGCACGGTGCCGTCCGCCAACACCGCCGGCGACGAGCCGCCGGCACTGCGATGCATGACTTCCTTGCCGCTGGAATTCAGCCCGTGCAAGACGCCATCACGCGTGATGAAGAATATAGAGTCGCCGGGGCCAGTTACGATTCGCCCGCGCAATTCCGCGCCCGGATCGAAGACCCACATCAGAACGCCCGCACTCCGCGCCGATGCCGCCGGCGTACTCGAGGCCGCGGGCGCGCCAGGCGGTAGAGGAGTCGGCGTCATCGTAGCCGTCGGAGTAACGCCGGAGCATTGCGCCGGGCAGTTGTCGAAGCAATTGGGGCCGACACCGACCGCGACGGACTGGCTGCTTATCTGGGAATTGCTCGCAGAAATGCAAACGCATCCCGCAGTCTGGGGCATGTAGTTGCCGCCTTGAGGCCCCGGCGCCGGCGGTTGGAGCACATTGGAATTGCTCGAGGTCCACAGTGTGGACGGTTCCGTCGTGATGTCTTCAAACGTGAGTTTCTTTCCATTGGTCTTGCCGAACGTAGCGATTGCGTTGAACTGGACTACCGTCGGCGCTGCCAACGGCGCCGTGGTCGGGACGCAGGTGGGGCTTGCAGACGCTCGCGGCGTCAACGTCGGGGTGGCAGTCGCTTTCGTTCTGGTCGGCGAAGGCGTGGGCGTAGGCGACGGCGGGGGGCCATTTGCGATGACGATTAGTTGGAGTGCAGGGCCGGGAGCGGGGGTCGGGGTCGGCGCACTGCTGCCACTACCGCCGCAACCGAGCCAAATCGCTCCGAAGACGAACAACCCAACCGGCGCAATCACCAGCCATCTAAGCCACCGCGACAACATCAATTGAAGAGCTATGACGATGCGAGCACGCGCTGTCAAGTTGACGCGCGGTTGGCGAGAAAGATTTCAGGAGTTGATCTCAAGTCGCGCGCGTGCAGTTATCGATTTCCCCGAAAACGATCGTCGCAAGATAAAAAAATGGCGGGCACCTGAAGAGGGGGGGGACTCTCCGATGCCCGCCGGTTCGTAGCAGCCGTCCGTGTAC
>JBAWCX010000697.1:0-1683 GCA_049590495.1 Binatus sp. (SeqCode) | reverse complement strand
GCTCAAGTGCTGCGGCGTTCCGATGGAACAAAAAAAGTAGCGATCGCGCTCAGTCGTTCGAGCTCATCGCGACAACGAAAATGAGAGGCCTGAAATGATTGGTGCGATCATAATCGGAATAATCGCGGGATGGCTGGCCGGGAAACTGGTGCGCGGCGCAGGGTACGGAATAATCGGCGACTGCATCCTCGGCTTGATCGGCGGCCTCGTCGGCGGATGGATCTTCGGAGTCCTCGGCATAGCAGGACCCAACGGCACGATCGGCGCGATTCTCGTCGCCACGGTCGGCGCTGTAGTCCTGGTCTGGATCTCGCACATCATTCGCGAGGTCTGATCGACTCGCGCGCTCTTCGCCTAACCCTTCTAACAGGGACCCTACGAGTACTCAGGTAAATTCCGCCCGCATCTTTCTTAACACTGGGTGCAGGGGTCACTCCTGCCCAAGGAAGCGCGAAACCCACGGTGGGTTTCGCATTAGATAAAGTGTATTCGGCTCCCGCCTCTCACCCGCTCGCGCGGATGCGCAGTTCCTCGGCCTGCTTGCGAATCGGCTCCGGCAGCTTCACTTCCTGCGCGTCGATCCAGTTGCTCACCAGCCGGTAGAACTCGCGCGCCGGTTCGTAGAACACGTGGATTACGACGTCGTCGTAGTCGAGCACCACCCAGTGCGCATGATGCATCCCTTCGACGGCCAGCGCCCGATGTCCCGCCTTGCCCAGCGCTTCCTCGATTCCGTGCGCAATCGCCTGCACTTGCACGTCCGACCGCCCGGTCGCCACCAGGAAATAGTCCGCCACTGGTTTCAGATGCTCGGCCTCGAGCACGACCAGGTCGTAGGCCTTTTTTTCCAGCGCCGCTTTGGCCGCGGCAAATGCCTTCTTCAGCGCCGTCAAGAAATCTGACCGCGATTCAGAGGTCGGCTCGCCAGCTGTGGATGGTTCGATCGGAACAAAGTTGAACGCGAGAGTTTAAGCAGAGCGAACCTCAATCATACAGCGCGTGACGCTGGATGTAATCGACGACGTCGATCGGCACCAGGTACCTGATCGATTCACCGTGTTGCAGTTTGCCGCGAATTTCAGTCGCTGAAATGGGTAAGAACGTGGTGTCGACGAAAGATAGCGTTTGTCCGCTCGAATGCACGTAGTGATCGTCTGCCTCATTGTAGCCAAACCGCTTGAGCGCGGCAACTGAAATTCGCGGCGGGCCCTCTTGGCCTTCGGTTAACCTTGTATGAACGGCGAAGTTGCACAGTCGCGCCAGTTCGTCGGGCTCCTTCCACGAATCCAGCTCGGCGAACTGATCGGCGCCCATCAGCAGGTACAGCGTCGCTGGCTGGCGCAGGGTAGCCAGAAAGTAGCGCACTGTGTCGATCGTGTACGATCGCCCGGCGCGGCGAATCTCGACGTCCGACGTCATGAAATGCCGGTTGCCCTTGGTCGCCAGCCGCGCCATCGCCAGGCGATGCTCGGCGGGCGCCAGTTCGCCTTCCGCCTTATGCGGCGGCGACGCGGCCGGAATGAAATACACAAGGTCAAGCTGCAGCGCCTCGCGAACTTCCTCGGCGGCGCGCAGATGCCCGAGATGAATCGGATTAAAACTGCCGCCGAACAATCCTACCCGCATTTGATTTGATTTCGACGTTCAGGCGCGGACCTGGCCGGTCCCGCGCAGGACGTACTT
>JBAWCX010000696.1:0-3006 GCA_049590495.1 Binatus sp. (SeqCode) | reverse complement strand
GAGCTGGCTACCGCAATGACCATCGCCACCGTCGGCAGTCTCGCCATCGTCGGTATACCGGGCGAACTTTTCGTTGAATTGGGCCTGGCGCTCAAGGCAAACCCGCACTTCGCGCAAACTTTTGTCGCCGGCTACTGCAACGACCTGATCGGCTACATTCCCACTCACGCCGCCTACGCCGAAGGCGGCTACGAGGTGGATACGGCGCGAATCGCGCCCGCCAGCGGCGAAACGATCCTCGACACCGCCCTCTCAGCTCTGACCGCGATGGCCCTGTAGAATAGCATCGGGTGCAGGGGTCACCCCTGCCCAAGGAAGCGTGAAACCCACGGTGGGTTTCACATATAATCAAGTTCTCCTACCTCTCGATCACTCCATCCCCCGAAATATCCAGATGGTACGCAACCTCGCGTGCAAGCTCGACGGGGCGCGCGCGATAGTATTCAACCTGCGGCACGCCCGGAATCGCGGCGATAACGTCCGCAACCGCGACCGGCGTGAACCCGTGTCGCTCGAAGAATCCGCCCGCGTCAGTGCTGAACAAGTACAGATGACGCGCACCGCGCGTGTGCGCCGCCTTGCGCGCTGCCGCGATCAGCGCACCGCCGATTCCGCGCCGACGCATCGATTCATTGACGTAGAGCGAGCGTATCAGCGCTGCGTCGATCTTCGACTCGACGCCAATCACGCCGACCGCCTCGTCTCCGAAGTACGCGACGAGATAACAAGCGGCCGGCCACTCGATTCCGTCGGTCATCATGCCGGCCCGCGCGAGCATCTCGCGCACGCGCGCGAGGTCGCGCGTCTGCTCGATTACGAGCTCGCCGGCGCGATGCTTCCGTATCGCCACGCCGCGCCCCGGTCCCTACTTCTTCGGCGGCGGGAAAATCTGAGCGCCGGTTTCGTCCACCACCGTGATTGCCTTGACCGGACACGAACGCGCCGCCGCGACAATTATCGAGTCGCCGGCCCCCGCCGGGTTGACGACTTCAGACTTGCCCTCCGCGTCGAGTTGAAACACGGCCGGCGCCGTTTCCACGCAGTCGCCGCTGCCGATGCAGCGGGTCTTGTTCACTGTTATCGAAAGCTTCGCCATCGCTACCTCCAGGTTCTCAATGAACAATAGAATCCGCACGCGGAGCGCCGCAAGTAATCGCTTGCAGCGCCACGCGCAATTGAATCCGCCCACACCGCGGCTAATACTCATTCGCGATGAGCCAGATAGCCGGCACCGGAATCGACGTCATCGAGGTCGATCGCATTGAGCGCGCACTGACGCGCCCTTTGACCGGCGAGCGCTTTCGCGCCCGCGTCTTCACCGCTGGCGAGGTCAACTACTGCGAATCGCGCGGGCGTCCCCGCTACCAGAGCTATGCAGCGCGCTTCGCCGCCAAGGAAGCCACGATGAAGGCGCTCGGCACTGGGTGGAACCGCAACGTCGGATGGAGCGAAATAGAAGTGGTGCGCGAGCGCGGCAAAGCCCCGACCATCGCGCTATCAGGCAAAGCCGCCGCCTTCGCCCAAAAGAAACAGATCGCGCGCTTTCACCTGAGCATCACACACACCGCCACTCAGGCCATAGCCCACGTAATCGCCGAATCCTCAGACTGACGCTCCCTACTTCGCTGGCGACGGCGCTGCCTGCGGCGGTGCTGCGGCCGGCAGATTCGCGATGTAGAGCGGCGCCGGCTTGTTGAGCTGCGCGAAGCTGAAATCGCTCAGCGTGTAGACCGCCTTGCTCGCGCTCGAAGCCGCGTAGTATTCCGTCCGCTGTGCCGGCTCGCCCGGAATTGGCGGCGTCGTCGGCTTGACGTTTATCTTCGCGAGCTTCACCGCCCCCAGTTCCTTTCCGTCCTTACCCATCAGCGTGATTTCCAGCGCGGGATTGTCCAGCCCGAACGGCTGCGCGCTCGGCATCGGATCGGCGACGATCGATTCGCCCTTCAGATTGCGGAGCTGATTGAGCATCCGCTCGACGACCGGGACATCGCCGTCAGACGTTTTGCCGGCGACTACCACGTCCCACTTTCCCGCGGGCGCGCGCTTGAGCATGAACTCGCCGTCCGTGTTTTTCACTTTGACCGTCTCAACCGCCTCGGGATTGACCTTCACAATCGTCTTGTCGCGAAAATCCATCGGCGACTTGTCCAGGCTGCTCATCACGTACTCGGCCACGGCGTAAACCGGCGCGCGTTCTCCGCGACGTACGTAAATTCCGCTCTTGCCCTGCTCGTTCTGTTTGAAGCCGAACAGCATCGATTGCTGTTCGCCGTTCTTGAGCACGATTGTCGCCGTCAGATGCGGCTTTTCGAGGCCATATTGCGTGACGTTGGCGGGCGCATCGGCAACGAAGTCGGACGCACGCGCGTTGACCAGCGTGCTCAGCGCCATCCGGACCGCGGTGTCGTCAGCCGGGTTCGGCGCCGGCTTGACGATCTTCCAAGCGTCGCCGTCGCGATCGATCTCAACCGTCTGTCCATTGTCGCGCGCGATGATCAGCTTCTGAACGTCGTCGAGCTGGAACGCCATCAGGTCGCGCACGCGCAAATCGTTGACCGTCTTGTTCATCCCGGCCGAGAACGCACCTTCCGTCAGCAGCACCGCCGGATTGTTGGAAAGTCGCACGTAAGCGTTGAACCCAATCGGCGTCGACTTCCCGACTTCGATGGACGGCAAAGTCTTCTTGTCGAAGGTCGTCACCGTGACGGTCGCGGTCGGCGGCTTGAGCCCGAACGGCGCCACGTCACCCGGCTTGTCATCGACCGTGCGGACCAGCACGCCGTCGGCAATTGCGCGTGCGAGGTTGTTGGCCGCCGTCTGGTCGGCGTCGGCGCCAATCGGCTTCACCAGATGCCACGGTTTTCCCTTTTCGCGCTCGAGCACGATGTCGCGGTCGGAATACTTGAGCTCAATTTTAGCGATATCGTCCGGCTTGACGTCGATCAGTTTCTGCGTCGCCTCCGTCTGCGAGTAACGGCCGACGACAAAAGCGTAGCCGCCCACGAT
>JBAWCX010000695.1:0-2766 GCA_049590495.1 Binatus sp. (SeqCode) | reverse complement strand
TCTCGAAGGAAGGGGCGGCCGAGGCAGCCCCTTCCTTCGCTTTCAAGAAGATTCCGCCGTACAAAAAATCCGCGTCGCGGTGGCCAAGACCCGAATTCTTCAGGGCAGCCATCTCGATGTCACTGGTCTGTCGAAGGGAAAACATCTGTTCCAATGCTGCATCCATCCCTGGATGCGGATGGAAGTGGACGTGAAGTGATTCGCCAGGGAGCATCTGCGTGCACCACCCCCGCGCGCGGGTGCTCCCAATCTTCCGTACTTCCGAAGAGCTGCTCGAAGCGCTGAAATTAGTTCCTTCGAGTTGCTACTCACGTGCCTCTGAAAAAATCCGGAGGAAATTTTCCGAGTAGAACCGGTCGCGGATCGCCTCGGGGCGATTTCCGAGCGCCGCCTCGAAGCGGGCGATCGGATTGCGGCCGCCTTCGGTATGCGGATAGTCGGTGGAAAACAGGTACAGCTCCGAATTTGACTGATCGATAAGCGCGCCGACGTCCTCGAACACAAACGGCGTGAACGCCATCTGCTGCGTGAGCTGCTCGGAGGGCTTGCGTGTGAAGCGGGCCAGGTTTGCGTCAGTCTTGCTCCAAATCTTCACCACCCAGTCCAGCCGCACGAGCAGCGACGGCACCCATCCGGCGCCGAGCTCGATACATCCGCCGCGCAGCTGGGGGAAGCGCTCGAAAACGCCGTCGATCAACATCATCGAAAGGAACGTTTCCGGCCCCTCGTGCAGCACCGCCATATCCTTGGTGCGAAGATTCTCGCCACCGCCCATCCAGTCTTTCACGGGAGGACGGCCGTTATTCATCCAAGCCTTGTCGAGTTGCAGCGGCGAGCCGCCGACGTGCATCACGAACGGAGTATTCGAGTCGACCAGCCTCGCCCAGAAACGATCGAGCTCGACGTGACCGGGAGAGCGGCCGCCGCACGCGTGATGCGGCACCCAGATTGCCTTTGCGCCGCTCTTCAGCGCGAACTCGAGTTCCTCGAGCGCGAGTTCCGGCTCTTCCAGCGGCACGATCGCGACACCCATCAGGCGTGCGTCATGTCCGCAGAAGTCCGCCATGTGCCGATTGTGCGCGCGTGCCGCGCCGTACCGCAGCTTCCGCGCAATCTTCGAGCTCGGTGAAAACGGCATCGCCACGCTATGCGTCGCGAACACGAGCTGTTTCTTGAAACCGAGCATGTCGATGGCCTTCGAGCGTTCGCGCCCGTCAAACGCACCCAGCGCCTGGATTTCTTTCGAGCTCTCGATCAGGCGATCGCCGAGCGCGATCATCTCGGCAACGTGCTGCTCCGAATGCCGCCCGCCACGCGCCATGATCTCAGCGACTTCCTCATCGGTGACGAGCGACGCGCTGTAGCTCACTGCCGGGATGTCCGCGCGCAGCTCAGGGTCCGCGTACTTCTGCAGAAAATCCGGGAGCTCCATGATATGGCTGTCGGCATCGTAGATCGCGCGGTTGGCGGGTGCGTAGGTCATTGGCGGTTCCTCTATTGGCTCAATATTTGATGTCGAGGCCCGATTAGAGCACCAACATCAGTCGCCGCTCAAGGAAGCGAAAAAAATGAAATGTTGCTGGAGCCGCAGAACCCTCACCTACCGGCCGCGATGCGGCCGGCCTCCTCTCCCGTAAAAAGAACGGGCGAGGTAAGAGCCTGGATTCTTCGCTTCGCTCAAGAATGACACAAAAAACGTTCGAGCAGTGGAGACCCTACGAGTACTCAGGGTAAACTCCGCCCGCATCTTTTTTTCTTAGTACTGGGTGGAGGGGTAACCCCTGCAAACCCACCGCGGGTTTCACTAGAATAAAAGTTCCGATTCCCCGGAGGCGCCGATGTCGCAGCCAGATTTTTACTTTAACCCGTTCGATCCTGACTTCCGTGCGAATCCTTATCCGCACTTCCCGGCGCTGCTCGACGGTCCTCCGCGCCAGCTCAAGCTCTTCATGCCGACGACGGTCATCGCCCGCTATGCGGACGTAGTCGCCGTGCTCCACGACCATGAACGCTTCACCGTTCGCCGCCCCGAAATTCCATTTCGCGAGCGAATCGATCCGTTCGGCGGCGCGCCGACTATCCTCACCGCCGATCCTCCCGTGCATTCCCGCCTGCGAAAGCTGGTCAGCAAGGCCTTCACGCCCAGGCGCGTGCGCGAGCTCGAGCCGCGAGTCCGGGAAATTACCGACGACCTGCTGAGGCATGCAACTGACTCATCTGAACTCGAAGCGATGGCCACGCTGGCCAATCCTCTGCCGGTGATCGTGATTGCGGAGCTGCTGGGCGTCTCGGCCGCCGATCATGCCCAGTTCAAGCAATGGTCGAACGATATGATCAGTTCATTCGGCCAGGACATGGCGACGGGTCCGTCTCCCGCCGGCATTGCGGCCAAGGATGCGCTCCGCCGCTACCTGGCGGAGGCGATCAAGCAGCGCAGCGCGAATCCGGCCGAGGACTTGATCAGCGCGCTGATAACAGCTCGCGACGAAGCCGACGCGCTCAGCGAAAACGAGTTGCTCGCGTTCGTTGTATTGCTGCTGCTGGCAGGAAACGAAACGACTACCAATCTGATCGGCAACGGTCTGCTCGCGCTATGCCGCAATCCCGAGCAGCAGGATCGTCTGCGCGCGAATCGCGAACTGATCCCGTCGGCAATCGAGGAGATGCTGCGCTACGACCCTCCCGTCCAGATGACGCTGCGTATCCCGACGGAGACGACCAACGTCGGCGGCACTGAAATTGCGGAGGGCAGCCTCGCCTTCATTC
>JBAWCX010000694.1:0-19174 GCA_049590495.1 Binatus sp. (SeqCode) | reverse complement strand
AGATGAATCTTGCGATACACGGCGATTCGGCCGCCGTCGGGGCCTAGCAGCGCCGACGTGTTGTAGCATCGCGACTCGCCGGCCGCCTGCTCGGTGATCGATCCCGCGACGAGGTGAATTTGCAGCTCGCGCGCCAGCCGCGACATCAGCGCGAGCGATTGACCGTCGAGCGTCTCTGCCGCGGCCGCCTGGTCGTTGCGCTTGCCGCGCCAATTGAAGACCTCGGGCAGCGCGACGAGGTTTGCACCGCGCGCCGCGCCGACGCGGACGAGCCGTTCGGCGCGTTCCAGGTTCGCCGCCTTGTCGGGGCCGGCGTTCATCTGGATTGCTGCAGCCAGGTAGGTCATCGCAGGATTACCATTCGGCATTATTGCGCTTTGAGCATTCGGTTAGTAGCGCGGGGTTGTCGGATCAGCGTCCTCGGACCATGCGTCGATTCCACCGGACAGATTGAGCACGTGCTCGAATCCCATGCGCAGCAGGTACATCGCGACCTGCGCGCTGCGGATTCCATGATGGCATACGACGACGGTCTCGCGGTCGGGGTCGAGCTCGGTCAGGCGCGACGGGATGTCGCCCATCGCGATGTGATTCGCGCCGGGGAACGGTGCCAGCGAAATTTCGAACGGCTCGCGAACGTCGAGAATGAAGATTTGATCGCCTCGATCGAGGCGGGCTTTGAGCGCCGCCGGTTCGATTGCACCGAGTTCAGCCATCACGCGATCCGGGCGAGCGCCGCGCTACTGTTTGATGTCGTTCGAATACAGCTCGACCTTCGAGAATGACGGCAGCTCGGTGCATGAAATCGAAAATCCGAAGGTGTCGCTCTTACCGGGCAGGATCGGGTCGAAATGCGGCTTCTCGTTCAGAATTTTCTGCACATACTCGCTATCGGAGAGGCTTTCGGCGTGGTGATTGTAGAGACTCTCGCCGTGAAGGATTTTGCCGTCCCGGTCCTCGAACGCGAAGTGCAGGCGCACGTAATCAATCGGCCGGTCGCTGGTGTTGGTGATTTTGCCGGAAACGACGAGGCTCGGCGGCATGCAGCACGAATGCATAATAACGTCGCGCGTAACTACCACCTGGAGTTGGTCGTTGGGAACGACCTGGGTCTTCGGATGATCGTAGCGGGCGTGCATGTCCGCGTCCGCTTTGGCCTGTTCGCTGTCCTTGAATGCGACGCGAGTGCCGGCGAACGTCACGCTGGCCGCGCTGAAGGCCAGGAAAATTGCGATTGTAATTAGTTTTTTCATGTCCCCAACTCCCATCGCTGATCTTGGTGCGAGCCTCCTCCAATGTCAATCTGCTAATGCGGCCCCGCCGCTCGACGAAGCGCACGCCGCAATTAGTCCGAGGTCGGGGCGATGGCATGGGGAATCGGGTTTTTCACTGCGCCCCCGCCGCCGCGGGCCGCTGATGGAGCCGAAGCGCGATTCATATGGCGACCGCCGAACACTTGCCTTTCATGGCCGAGGCCATTGCCGAAGCGCGTCGCGCCGAGGCGGAGGGCGAAGTTCCAGTTGGCGCGATCACGGTCGCGGGCGGGCAAATCGTCGGCGCAGGGCATAACCAGCCGATCGGCCTTGGCGATCCGACGGCGCACGCGGAAATCCTGGCAATCCGCGCGGCCGCATCGACGCTCAAAACGTACCGGCTGACCGCGGTATCGATATACGTCACGCTCGAGCCGTGCGTGATGTGCGTCGGCGCGATGCTCAATGCGCGCCTGGTGCGCGTCGTTTACGGCGCTCGCGACGACAAGGCGGGCGCGCTCGGCTCGGTGTACGACATCGGCAGAGACGGCAGGCTCAACCATCGATTCGAAGTCGTCGGCGGGGTGATGGAGTCCGAGTGCGCGGAGCTGATGCGCGGATTTTTTCGCGCGCGCCGCGGCGGGGAATGAGAGAAGAGGGCGGGGCGATGGGCAACTTCAGATTTTATCGGCGCGTATCGATCTTTCCGGGACTGTCGATCAACGTTTCGAAGTCCGGGCCGAGCCTGACGGTCGGGATGCGCGGTGCGCACGTTACGGTCGGCAGCAAGGGAATCCGCCGGACGGTCGGCATCCCCGGCACCGGCATCTACTATACGTCGCACAGCGGATACCATTCGGGAGCGCATTCCGCGCATGTCGAGCAGCCGATTTCAGACAATCAGCAGACGACGGTGCATGGGATCGCGCAGTTGATCGCGTTGATGGTCATCATCGGCGCCGTGGCGTTCGCAATCGCACTGGTCGGCTCGGTCGCCGGCGGTAAGTGATTGGCCTTCACGACGCTTGCGGAGTGCGCGATACGTTAGCCGCCGTGGTTGGGCTAATCCGGAGAAGAAGGGTACCCTCGCCGTACTTTTCGCCGCTCAGCGCAAACGTGTCGCCGCTCTCGAGCTTCAGGTCGGCCGTCATCGTAGGCTGTTTGCCGTCGAACAGCACGACCTCCATCGCGATCATATCGCCATCGACAGCGCGCGGCTGCACGTGCAGAGTCTTGCCGCCCGGCAGTTTGAACACGAGCATCTTGCCGGATTCGATCCGTCCGTTCGTATGACTGAACGAGCCGGAACTTTGGTCGGCAATGAAAGCCGAGTCGACTCGCACGTCAACCACGCTGGTCGATCGCGCCACGCCTGCGGGAGCGGACCGCTTGACGACAGTCGCGGGCCGGGATTGTGCAACTTTTATGGCGCTCGGCCCGACGATGCCGTGTAGCGCGACCGCGAAAATCGCAATGACGACCAGTTTCCCGATTACGTCCAGAACCGACTTTGTGAATCCTTCGAGTGAAGGCATGACCGCGAGCGCCCTGAGTTCGCGGCCGATTTTGCTGTAGTCGGACTGTTCAATGGTGCAGGAGGCGCAGCCGGTGAGATGACGCGCGACCGCCTGCATGTCGTCGGGCTCGAGTTCGCCGTCGCCGGCGGCGCCGAGCATCAGGCTAATTTCGTTGCATTCAGGCATCTGACCGGCGTTTCTCACGGCGCTCACGGTCGCCCAGACCAATAGACGCGGGCAACGCGCCGAAATTCAACCGCCGTTCGTTCGTCGCCAGCCGGCGTGTTACATTTCGAGCAATGACTGCTTCGGATTCGATTGTAATCGATTGCGACTCGCATGTGATGGAGCCGCCGGACCTCTGGGAGAAGTACCTCGAGCCGAGATTTCGCGATCGCGCGATTCGTATCGTCAAGGATCCGGTCGATGGGCTCGAAGTCCTGATGGTCGACAATCTGCCCCTGTTGAAGGGAATGCTGGCGGGCCTGGGCGGCGCCAATCAGCCGCGCCAGGAACTCTTCATCCCGGGCCGGCTCGGATACCTGGACGGATGCCCGCCTGCGAGTTACCTCCCGGCGGATCGGGTCAAGATGCTCGACGAGTGGGGTGTGAACGCCGGCGTGCTGTTCCCTACCGTCGGAATTCTCTGGGACGTCGCGGATCACGAACTCGCGGCGGCCTACGCGCGCGCCTACAACAACTGGATCAACGATTTCGCAAGCTCGGTGCGCAGCCGCGTGATTCCGATTGCCCACATAGCGCTTCAGGACGTCGAATCGGCGCTGATCGAGCTCAAGCGATGCGTCAAGCTGGGCTTCAAGGGAATCTTCCTCGCGCCGGAAAATGTCGGCGGACGACGCTTCTCGCATCCTGACTTCGACCCGATCTGGCGCGAGTGCGAGGATGCCGGCATCCCAGCCTGCCTGCATGTGATCGTGCGCTTCAACCGCGCGCCGGGAATCATCGGACAGTTCTACCAGCCCGGCGAGTTTCGCGCCGTGTTCGGATTCGCGCTCGGAGGGTTCGCGCAGGTGGTGCCGGCCGCGATGACGATGGTTGCCGACGGCTTGTTCGATCGATTCCCGCGCCTCAAGGTTCTTTGCGTGGAAGCGGGATGCGGGTGGGCGCCGTATATCATGGACAGGATGGATCAGAAGTATGAGTTGCTCGGCTGGACCTATCCGACCAAGTTGAAGCCGTCGGATTACTTCCGGCGCAATCTGTGGGTAGTCGCCGAGCCCGAGGAGCGGACGATAGGCGCGGTGATGGATCTGATGGGCGAGGATCGCGTGCTGTGGGGCTCGGATTTCCCGCACGTCGATTCCAACCTCGAAGCGCCGCATCTGATTCGAAATGCGATCTCGAATTTGAGTCCGGCGCGGCAACGCAAACTGCTCGGTGAGAACGCGCGAATCGTGTTCCCGGCCTGATTCTCCGCTAGTGTACTGATACCAATGAAAAATTCAGAAGAGCGGTGGGCACGCGATGCCCAGTGACAAGGCCAAAGCGAACAAGGCGCTGATGGCGACCTGCGTCGCGTGCAACAAGCCCATATCAACCGAGAGCGCGGTCTCGCTGACGGGCGTCGAAGACGGACATCACAAGCAGTACGTCGTGTGCAACGCCTGCGCGAACGGCGGATGGCGTCCGCCGGGCTTCGTCGGAATGCTGGCGTTCCGCCGCGAGTAGGAATCGAATCCGGAAACTAAACTTTGTAGAGGCGGCTGGCTTCGGCGCGAAGCTCTGTCCGAAGTCGGGGTGAATCTCGATTCCTTCTGGCTGAGTCACGCTACGCTTGTGCAACCGGCCGCCCTTGGCGTGAAACTCTCAGACTCTGAGATGCGTAGTATATGCGGCGCGGGGAAGCCGATAACAGCCGGAACCTATGCTCCGAAGTATTGAGACGCACATGTATAAGAGCACAGCCTTCGTTGTTGCTTTTGGCTTGGTCTCATTTCTCTTTACGGCCTCTGCGCGTGCCCAAACCAAGGCCGCTAAACATCCCGCTCTCGCATCTGCCGATTGGTCAGTTAAGAGCGCTCATAGCTTAGCGTCGAATCCGCCCTCGGCTGATGTTGTACAAGCATTCGTGGATGCCGCATTTGGGAATGACCATGTTCCGGCGTCGGTATGCGCGTTTCGCTTCGTCGATCTGCGCCACTCCGGAAACCTTTCCCTGGTCACTGTTCTGAATAGCGCTTGGAACCAGTGCAACGGGCTCGACATATTCGACAAGACTGCATCCGGTTTTGAACACTACTCAACCGACGCTCACACAAACGGGTTCAGTCAATCGAACCAGTCCTTCAGCTCGGAAGATCTTGCGGACAGCATCCAGGACATCAATCACGACGGCAATTTCGTGCTGGTCCTGTTTGGCGCGATCGGATCCTCTGAGACGATATGCCAATGGCCCGATTGGCCTATGATCTTTGGGTGGAACGGCAGTACCTACAGCGATGTCAGCAGCCAGTACAGAGGATATTACGAGAAGTATCTAAAGTCGTTGCGAGTGCAAATGGGCGGCGAATGGTCGAACGGAGAAGAGGCGAAGGCGACCGTTCGGACGCCGGCTTCTCAGCCCATTACAATTGGCGGTTTCCAACACGGTGTTGGCGATTCCCCGTCCGTTGCGCCGAAGACTGTTTCGATGGAGCAGAGCTTGAACCCAACCGCTGCTCCTACGCCTGACCCGGTGGAGTATGAATGTGACACCATCGGGGCCGCCAAAGCCGAAGCCTTTCTTGGTATCCATTCGGACGCCACGATGAACTACGCAATCAAAGCCTATGAAAGTAACGACCCCGAGCGCCGTGAGTTAGCCGCCATCATTCTGTCTTTTATGGGCACACGGGAGGCTACTGCTGATCTGAGAGAACTCACGAACGATTCGGATCCGGATGTAGCGAAGGTTGCGAAAGAACGGCTTTCTGGACCGGATCCGGATCCCGGAGACTACGAGGTGACGGAGGAGGCAGTGTTAGATCGTCCAGCGCTCAAACAATGAAGCTTGGCGCAATCAGGGGATCGTAGTCTCCGCGGGTGCTATGCGTTCGCGACACTCTCTGTGCAGCGCAACTGTATCTGGTGGCGGCCGATTTGGTCGGCTAGCTCGTTGCTAGACTTTGTACAGGCGTTTGGCTTCTGCGCGGAGTTCTGATCTGAAGTCTGGATGGGCGATCGCCACCAGCTCGTCGATGCGCTCACGAATCGATTTGCCCTTGAGATTCGCGATGCCGTATTCGGTCACGACGTGATGCGCGAATCCGCGCGGCGACGTCACCACGCTGCCTGCGTCGAGCACCGGTACGATTCGCGAGACTCGCTTGCCCTGGACCATCGAGCTCGACGGTACGACGATCACTGTCTTCCCGCCGGCCAGGCACGCCGCGACGACGAATGCCGTCTGTCCGCCGGTGCCGGTATACATCAGCGGTCCGATCGACTCGCCGTTGGTCTGCCCGGTCAAATCAACTGCCATAGCGTTGTTGATCGAGATGAGCCCGTCTTCCTGCGCGACGAAGCGGATGTCATCGGTGGTGTTGAAATCGTAGAGTGCGAACGCGGGATTGCCGTCTATGAAATCCAGCTCTTCGCGCGGCGTCAGCGGCGCGATCCCGGCGCCAACCACCAATCCTGGAAACAGTTTTTTGTGCTTGCCGGTCAGCACGCCCGCCTCAACGAGCGGCGCGGTATGCAGCGGGATAATTTCGGTCTGCATACCGAGCTCGTGATGACCGTGAAGATGCTTGCACAGCATCCCGGACATCGAGCCGACGCCGATTTGCAGCGTGGCGCGGTCGGGGATGAGCTCCTTCGCGACCATCGCGCAGACCGTCGCGATATTTCGCGCTTCCTCTTCGCCGGGCTCGGGCAGATTGATGACCGGCAGGTCGATCGTTCGTTCGACGAAGTAGTCTATTTCCGAAATATGAATCGAGTTGCCGCCGCCGACGCGAATCGAGCTCTTGTCGATCTCGGCAATCACCAGCTTGGCGTTGCGCGCGAGCAGCTTCGACATGATCTGCGCTTCGCCGAAGTTGCAGTAGCCGTGCTCGTCGGGCGGCGACACGGTCATCAGGTACACATTGAAATTGTCGAGCGCGGGCGGCAGATGCCCGGCGCGATAATACACAATCGGCGTGAAGTCCGCGGCGCCGCGATGGTAGATCGCGCGATCGTACGGCGACAGGTACATCGATTCCAGGCGGAAGCGCTCGCCCAGCCCCGGCAAATCCCAGTTCATGACGGCGGCGCCGTGATTGACGACCACGTTCTCCAATTCCATCAGGCGGCCGGCGAGCGCGGGGCATAGCTCGAACGGCGTTTGTTGCGCGATCGACAGACAGACACGGTCGCCCGACTTGATATGCGAGACGGCTTCGTCCGCGGCGACCAGTCGCGAACCTAGTTGTACGCGCCAATCTGTCTCGGTTCGCTCGTCGCGATGCTGGCTCGGTGCGGTGGCCATCTCAGGCGGCAGCCGCGAGGTCGGTGTTGATTCCCATCTCGCGCATGAAGGCTGACGTGCGCTCGTTGAGCAGTCCGACCTTCTGCATGTTGCTGACGACGGTCTGATGCATCTCGCGGCGGAACAGCTTGCGGAACATCGCGTATTCGCTGCCGAGCGCGATTTGTTTGCGCGCCTGGCGGACTGCCTCGATATCGGCCGCGTTCATGCCGATCGCTTCGTAGGCTTCGCGCGGGAACTGCCCGGTCATGACGAGCACCAGGGCCTCGCGCGTGAAGTCTTCGAGTTCATGCAGGTCGCCGGCATTGAGGCCGCGAATCTCGTCGGGCAGGCTTAAGATAGAAAATCCCATATGCCGCGATTCGTCGGCGAGGATGCGCTTACAAATTCCTCGAAGCAAAGGATCCTTCGCCGTTTCCATCAGCATCCGGAACAGCGACACGGCGAAAGTCTCGGCCAGCAACTGCAAGCCGACGGTTTTGATGAACCACTTGCCGTTGCCGAGGATGTAGTCGAAGAGCCTCTTGATGTTGCCAGTCATCGGATAAATCTTGCCGTCGCATTTTTCGAGCAGGTAGCGGCTCAGCACTTCGGCGTGACGCGCCTCATCGACGACCTGCGTCGCCTGGAAGAACTTCGCGTCGTTGCCGGGCACCATGTCGACCAGTTGGCTGCACGCGAGCATCGCGCCTTCCTCACCGTGGAGCAGTTGCGAAAGCCGCCAGCATGAAAACTCGACGTTGAGCCGTTGGAAGTCGCGCGCCTCGAGCCGGTCGAGCGTGGGAGTGCCGTGGCCGTCGACCAGTTCGTCGGCAAAGATACCGCGCTCGAGGTCTACGGTGGAGGTCCAGTCGACGTCGGTGGACGCATTCCACTGATCGCGCTTGGCATTCTCGTAGAGCCGGCGCAAGTCGGGAGCCTCGACTGCGTAGTAGCGCTGGAAGGTGGTGTCGAATGAAGTCGGAATCCGGTGAGCGATCGAATTCGATGGCATAAGAACGCGCTCCTGTCTCGCCGAGAACTCGAACCCACGCTAGCAAATTCCGGACTGATCGGAAAATCGACAGGACGCCTGTCAGCTTGACTGCGCAGGGGCAAACATCGATGCTCGTCTGTCGCGGAGAGGTTCGGGAGTTTGGTTTAACCGGCCTGACTCGAAATCAGGTGAGCCTAACGGCTCCGGGGGTTCGAATCCCTCCCTCTCCGCCACACAGTTGGTAGTGTTTGGCTACAGACCGGAGATGGCGGCAAATTCGCGCGTGGGCGGGCTGATTCGCTCAGCTCGTGGCACCGGAGGGCGCGGCCAATCTTGCAAATCGCCAATTCGCCCCGATTCCTCTCTGTTCAGAAGAGATTCGGTGCCACGAGCGGGTTGTGTCCGATCGCGCTCCGTTCTCCAAATCGATGGTCCTTAGTGGGTCAGAAGCGAAGAGGCTCTGCCCTCTAATCCGCAAGGAGCCGCTGCTGCGCGGCCCATTCGATCGGAACACCGGCCTGAGTCTTCAGACGCTCGGCTGAGAGGCAAACGCTTTGCCGCCCTGCACAGATGCAATCCACGATTGCTGGAGCGAGCAGGGCGAGCGGCACCAGATGGCGCACGTAGCTGTCGCTCACACCTTCTCGGGCTGCGATCTGTTTGGTCGACCCCGCAGTTCCTGCTGCCAGTTCGCCGAACCACTGGTGCCCGCGGGCCAGTGCTCGAAGTAGCGCCGGATCTGTCCGCGGAGCTACAACCGCTTCGCCTGGGAGCACCAGACGCGTTTCGACGCCACGACGCCTCATCTGGAGCTGAACAAGACGGGTCATTCGGAGGTTGGCTCCGCCGCCGGGGAACCGATCGGATGGCAGAAGCGCTCGTAGATTGAGTGTGATCTGCATTCCGTCCCGCCTTAGCTCGACTCGCTCTATGAGCGTCCCCGTGTCCTCTGCAGTCTCGACCCGCTGAAGAGATTTGACCTTCGAATCGATTGCCTCGACCGCCTGCTTGAGTTCCGCAGCAGCGAAGCCAAAAGCTCTGATGGTTGAGGCCAGCGCCCCGCGATCCAAGAGCATCTGGCTTGTGCCGGCCATTACCGCCAATTCAGTTCGTTCGGCAGGCAGGCGCCACCCACGTTCATCCGGCTTCGCGGTTCCCCTGACTAGCCGCTTCGAGACGAAGTACCGGTAGCGCCGCTGTCCTTTTTTCGCCCAGCAGGAATACAGCGGCTCACCACTCTGATCGAATAGTTTGCCCATCAGGAGGCCAGGGCTTCTTCTGACCGTTCGTCCCCGCGGGTGAGCGGCTTTCTGGCTCAGCATCTCCTGAACCCGCTGCCAAGTCGCTCTTTTGATTATCGCTTCGTGCTGACCCGGGTAGGTGACATTCTTGTGCCGGATCTCGCCCACGTAGACCGGATTGGCGAGCAGGTGATAGAGCGCGCCGCGTCCGAAAAGGAAACCGCCGTGCCGTACACTACCTCTCGACACCCATTGCTTGGAGACAATCGACCTGCAGTCTAGTTCTTTTTTGACCCGACTCAAGGTCTTGAATTTGAGATAGAGCTTAAAGATCAATTGCACCGTCTTAGCTTCGGCTTCGTTTACCACCAGACGACGATCGCGCAGGTCGTTGTCGGTACCGAAAACCTGATCCCAGGTGACGAGACGGTCGGACTGTGATACTCGAACGCCCGATGGTCGAGTTTCTGACCAAGCTGCTGCTGGTCGCGCGAGCCAAACTGAAGTCACGCGCGAGACTCGAGGCTGAAAACATTGTCCTGCGGCAGCAGGTGATCGTACTGAGCCGCAAGGCTCCGTCGCGGGTGAGGCTCAGGAACATCGATCGGCTGATCTTCGTCAGGCTGTGCCGAATGTTCCCCTCGATTCTGAATGCGATCACTGTGATCAAGCCGGAGACCGTGATCCGGTGGCATCGGCGCGGCTTTTGCGCCGATTGGCACTGGAAATCCAGCCGAGTCGGTGGCCGCCCCAAGATCGACCGCGAGATCCGCGACCTCATCCGACGGATGAGCAGGGAGAACCCACTTTGGGGAGCACCGCGGATACACGGCGAACTGCTGATACTCGGCATCGAAGTCGCACAATCGACCGTGGCGAGGTACATGACCAAGCGTCAGGGGCCGCCCTCTCAGGGTTGGAAGACATTCCTGCGCAACCACGCTGCCGGCATTGCTTCTCTTGATCTTTTCGTGGTGCGAACGATCTCGTTCAAGCTGCTCTACGGCCTGGTCATTCTTCGACACGCGCGAAGACGATTGGTTCGCATCAGCGTGACGAGCAATCCGACTGCCGAGTGGATTGCAGGTCAGGTGACTGATGCCTTTCCCTGGGACGAAGCGCCGCGTCACTTGATTCGCGACCGCGACGGCGCGTTCGGTCCGGTTTACACTCGCCGTATTCGTGCAATGGAGATCCGCGATCATCCTAACCGCACCTCGCTCGCCGTGGCAGAACGGCCATGTCGAGCGGCTCATCGGATCGATACGTCGCGAATCCCTCGACCACCTCGTCGTGTTCGGCGAAGCGCACTTGCGCGCTGTCCTGAAGGCTTACGCTTCATACCACAATGAGGTCCGGACCCATCTCTCACTAGATAAAGATGCTCCGGATTTCCGCGGGACGCAGAAGATCGGCCGCATCGCGGCGATACCAATTCTCGGCGGGCTCCATCATCAATACGTCCGGCTTTAGGTTTTGACCAGGGACACCGGCAAGTTAAGACACTCGCATTCTCAAATTCAGCCACTCAGCCCTGAATTAAGACAGTAACGAATCGCGGAAAACCCAGCCGACTCGGCGCTTTTCGAAGCCAGCCATTGATTGGTTATGGCCCTGAATTATTTGGTTATCATCGGTTTAACACTTTTTACAGTCGTGTGACAAGATATATTGGCTTAATACAAATCAAGTGGTATTAACATGTGTCCGGGGCGAGACAGGCGACTCCATGACCAGACAACAGAGATTTGCTTTCCGGCATCCCTGTTTCAGAGAAGAGGAATGCGCGGCCATCGAACACCGACGCATTAGGTTCCCGTGGTCCACGATTCTCACGCTCAACATCGGCCTCGATGATGGGTGGCTCTTCGATGGCTTGCCGCTGTGGCACTGCTCTATCGCTTTCTTGTCGTGGAACGGCTTTCCGGTACCCTTGAGCCACTGGGTTGACATCCTGTTCCAGACTTGCGAGCAGTTGATGCGCAATGAACTGCTGGCGGGGATCGGCGACGATTCGCAAGAATATATTCAGATAGGTGACTGTGCCTGCCACTTGCGCCGCTGTTGCTCTGCTAAAGAAGTAGAACAGCTCAAGACCAGGGGCTTTTGGCCCCGACCTCAAGATCGAACTCAGTGGAATTGAGTGCGTTTCCGCTCCATATGGCAAATCTCGGCAAGAGTCTGTTACTTCACATATTGTGAGAAAGGAGCGAAAAGCATCGGAAGTCCCTTAAGGTTGCCCTTGATTGCCAGAAATGATACTGAGGCCTCAAAGAAACCCGTCGCGAGGGTAACGTTGGTATGAATAATAAGATGCGATTGAAGCATCT
This sequence comes from Binatus sp. (SeqCode), assembly GCA_049590495.1. Lineage (GTDB taxonomy): Bacteria > Desulfobacterota > Binatia > Binatales > Binataceae > Binatus. The sequence goes on along the minus strand of JBAWCX010000694.1, from coordinate 7,386 downwards.
AAGTTCAACCATTGAGCGGCGCAGGAAACTTACGTCTCCGGAGATAATCATGGCTAGTGAATCAAAGTACAGCCTGCCACGCGTGATGACGGTCAAGGAATTGTCCGACTATCTGCGGGTGCATCCATCGACAATCTACAAGCTGCTTCGTCGCGGTGAGTTGCCGGGCTTCCGGATCGGCACCGATTGGCGCTTCAACGCAGAGGTCATCGACGGTTGGTGCCTTGACCGAAACATGAAAGCACCGGACGGCGGCACCTCCAGCCAGAACTAACGCGCGCGGTTCATCGAGTTGCATCCTTCGGGCGGCGGGCCGAGAGGCCCAACGCGGAGGCCTCGGTCGGCCGGCACCATCACTCTCTGTCCTTGTGTGGCGAATTACTCCTTTGCCCAGAATCAGCAATTCGCCACACACAGGTGCGATCTCGCAAAATGGGAGGTTGCGCGACCTGCCCAATGCAAGACCTTCTGCGCGACCGTTTAGTTGATCAGGAGCGCGCGTCGGGTCGTCTACGTGCCTAGCGGGGTAAGCCAGTTTACGTGAGCTTCGTGAGTCTTGCCTAGATGACCTCCGGCGCTATCATTATGCTTCGGAAAGCCGGCATCGCTGCGCGGCTCTGAAGTATGGAGAGTCCCAAGGGTAGTCTGCCCTACCGGTTGATTTACGAACTGGGCAACGCCTTCGCCAGCCGTCTTGAACTCGTCCCGTTGATCGAGCTGGTGACGAGCAAGTGCCGCGAAGTGCTGGACGCGGACGGCGTCGCGGTGATGTTGCTCGACGCCGAGAGCCAGGAACTATACTTCCCGTACTTCTCAGATCGCGATCCCAAGGTGGCAGAACGCCTCGCGCGTGTGCGTGTGCCGGTCGGCAAGGGGATAGCGGGCGAAGTTTTCCAGACCGGCCGCTCGGTGAGGATCGACAACGTTTCCACCGACCGCCACTTCTATTCCGGCGTCGACAAGAAGACCGGCCTCACCACCCGTTCGGTGCTCGCGGCTCCGCTGGTTGCCAATGAAGTTCGCCTGGGTGTGATCGAGGCGGTGAACCCGCTGGGGAGGGAGGCGTTCTCGGAAAACGATCTGGCCTTGTTGGAGGCGCTGGCGGACAGCGTCGCCCTGGCGATCCACAACGCCGCTCGTGTCGGCAAACTAAAGGCCTCCGAGGAGATGCTGCGGACCGAGGTCGGTGCGCTTCGGCGCGACCTGGCCCGCCACGAACTGCTCGACGAAATCATTGGTGTCAGCCCCGAGATGGCCGAAGTCTACCATCTCATGAACAGCGCCGCGGTCTCACCGATCTCGGTACTACTCGTCGGTGAGACTGGCTCTGGCAAGGAGCATGTCGCGCGTGCGATCCATCGGATGAGCGCGCGGGCCGACAAGCCGTTCCTGGCGGTCAACTGCGCCGCGCTTTCCGAGCACTTGCTTAACAGCGAGCTGTTTGGTCATCGCCGCGGTGCCTTCACCGGCGCTGAGCGCGATCAGCCCGGTTTCTTCCGCGCCGCTTCCGGCGGGATCATTTTTCTCGACGAGATAGGCGAGATGCCGCTCGCGATGCAGCCTGCTTTGCTGCGCGTCCTTCAGGACGGAGAGATCATCTCGGTAGGCGATACGCGGCCCGAGAAGGTCAACGTAAGGGTATTCTCTGCGACCAACCGCGATCTCAAGGCCGGGGTCGCGGCGGGCAGGTTTCGGGCCGATCTCTACTACCGCCTCGCTGCTTTTCCGATCCAGCTTCCACCGCTGCGCGCGCGGCGGCGCGACATACCATTGCTGGCGGCTCGCTTCTTGGCGATCGCAAGCGAGCGCCAACAGAAGGAGATCCGTGAAATTGATCCGGCCGCCCTGGATCTGCTTGAGAAGTACGATTGGCCGGGCAACATCCGCGAGCTCCAGAATGAGATCGAACGGGCAGTGGTCCTCGCGCCGCGCGGTGAGAGCATAGGGCCCGAACATTTGTCAGACGAGCTCCGAGGAGTGGCTTCAGATTCGAAGCCGAAGCCCTTCAAAATCTCTGCGACACCGGCCGCCAACGACGCGCTTTTGCGCGAAGCGCGAGCAGGCTTCGAGGCGCGCTACATCGCTGAAGTGTTCGCCCGCAACGGTGGCAACGTTTCGCGCACCGCAGCCGTGCTCGGCATCTCCCGCATCTCGCTTCAGCGCAAGATCAAGGAATACGCGCTGCGCTGAAAGTGGCAGGCGAGAGCTGGGGCGAGCGGCTCGCGGGACCACTCCGCTTTGGTCAGCGGTGCTTCATTTCTGAAGCTGCTGCAGCAATGTATCACATCAACGTTGAGCTCTTCTCTGCGCCATCTTCGCTAGATGCATCAAATCACCTCGCTTGTGGAGGCTTGTAGTGGCTACCGGTCATGGCACGCCTTCTGCTCCCATCTGATGAACACGATTGGAGGCCAGCAAAATTATCATGTCGGCGAACGAATCGCCGGTCGCGGCTGCGACGAATAATCTTCGCGCCGAGCCGGAAGATGCCGCGTGTGAGTGGTTAAGCCTGGAGCACCTTGCGCATGGGTCGGAACGGATTGGCGGGATGGTGGTGCGGTCGGCACAACTGCGCAAGTTACTGAAAACCATTCCGCGATTGAGTCCGTACAAGAGAACCGTCCTGATTCACGGAGAGTCGGGGACCGGCAAAGAGCTAATAGCGCGAGCGTGGCATGCACTGGGTTCGGCGCCTGGCGGCCCGTTCGTGACCTTCAATTGCTCGAACCTGCTCGAGTCGCTGGCCGAGTCCCAGTTGTTCGGACACGTGCGAGGCGCTTTCACAGATGCCCGCGAGGATTCGCTTGGCTATTTCCGCTCGGCCACTGGCGGAACCTTGTTTTTGGACGAAATCGGTGAGCTCCCCTTGCATTTACAGCCCAAGCTGCTGCGCGCGGTCGAGACTCATGAAATCCAACCGGTCGGTTCGTCGCGTTCCTACTGGGTTGATATTCGGCTGGTCGCGGCGACTAATCGCGATCTACGTGCGATGGTCAAGGCGGGGCAATTTCGCGATGACCTCTACTATCGCCTGAATGCCACGGCGGTCCTGGTTCCCCCGCTGCGCGAACGGCGCGAGGCAATCCCGGCTTTCGTAGCTCACTTCATCGAGCACTTCAACCGTCTGTTCGGCAAGGACGTAAAATTCTTCTCGCGCGCTGCGATGGAGGTGGTGTGCAGCAATCAGTGGTTTGGTAACGTCCGCGAACTCGGCCATGCAATCCAGAGCGCGGTTATGATGACGGAAGGCGACCGTATCGACGTCGACGATCTGCCCTTCCAAACCGAAAATGCGGCAGGCGAAGAGATAGAAGCGTCGCTCGATGCGATTGTTCCAAATGGCGCCGCCGAGCTCCCCGAGGGCGGGGTCAACGTGAAGGATTGGCCCTACTCGCTCGACGCTGTAATCCGCGAGGCTTCGAAGCTCGCACTAATCCGTGCGCTGCAGGAGACCCAGGGAAGTTGCAATCGAGCTGCCGAGTTGCTGGGCGTATCGCGCTACACGGTCTACCGGATGCTGAACCGGTTCGGTCTGACCGAAGGCCGTCCGTACAGGACCTCCCGCAAGCCGACCGAGGTTTAGCGTCGTAGCCCTAAACTATCTTGCCGGACCGGGCGAACTGACCAACGAGGGGGCTGCGCATGGTCAAAGCCTTCCAGCCCGAGGGCGACAGAGTGATGCGCTTTAACGCCAAGACTGCCACGAGCGAAAAGCGGCTTCGTTTACCTGCCGACCGCGGCGCCGTGTTTGGCGGAGCTCGTGCCGGAGCTCATTTACTTTCCCGGCCTCGAAATACGACGATCAGGCGGACTCAACTTCGCACGCCCTCGGCTGGCTCAGCAACCGGCCGAGCACCACAACATTGGCTTCCATCGGCGCGAGTGAGCGGTAAGCATGCGCAACAGAGGCGACTCAATTGAACATCACTTCTGGTCGGGTGGTGACCCCTCCGCAACATTGATCGGTGTCGCCCGTTCTAATCCCTCGCTGTGAGTAGGGGAGAGGCTAACCGCGATCGTTGGGTTATCATCTATCCGTTCGCAATCGCCACACACAGGCTGATTGGGCGCGATCAATTAGAAAGTTTTTTCGCGCGGAACGTTTCGGAGGTGCGGGAAGCTGTAGGGGTTTCACGCTCCAGCCGTCAACGCAGTCAGGGCGAGGTCAGCTTCACAGCGATACCGGTCAAGTCGTCGCAGGGTTCCGCGACTAGATTTGAAGGAGGTACCCGGCGCGAATTCGACACATCGGCGGACGATCCCCATGGTTTCGTCCAGGCCATCGAAGTTGTACGGACTAAACAGGCGGACCCGGTTAGCAGAGCTGCAGCGCCAAGGCTCGCAGAGGTCGAGCCGTAGCTATCAGCTGCAAGGCGCAGGTCCTCCCTGGGCTCTCAGTTCACCGGCGTACGACCGGATCTCCCAGCCGTTGCCGGGTACCCTCGGACACCCAACCTTACGCCGCGATGAGGTCTATGTCGCTCGCTGCGTCCGCACTAGAATCAGCGGTGCCTCGTGGGGCGTCTAAATGCAAATCCTTGAGAATCGAGTAGCGATAATCACCGGCGGAACTGGCGCACTGGGCCGCGCGGTCGTCGAGAATTTCCTGGTCGCGGGCGCGAAGACCGCCGTACCGTATGTTGTCGATGCGGAAGTGCCTTTACTGCAAAAGCAACTCGGCAACCGTTTCCTGGCGTCGGAAATTTTTCTGAAGAAAGCGGACGTCAGCGACGAGGCACAGACCGCGAAGTTCGTGGCTGACGTCGAGTCGAAGTGGGAGAAGATCGATATCCTGGTGAATCTCGTCGGCGGATTCTGGGGCGGTAAGCCGATCGCGGAAACCACTCTCGCCGAGTGGCAGGCTATGTTCGACCTCAACCTGAGGCCGACCTTCCTTTGCTGCCGCGCGGTCGCGCCGATAATGCAACGCAACAAGTGGGGGCGCATCGTGTCGGTCGCGTCGCGCAGCGGCCTGCAGGGTGCGGGCGATTACGCGGCGTATGCAGTATCCAAGGGCGCGATCGCGACGTTCACCGCGTCGCTCGCGCAGGAAATGCTCGAAGACGGCGTCATCGTCAACGCGATCGCACCAAGCACCATCGACACGGAAGCTAACCGCGTCGCAATGCCCAAGGCGAAGCACGAAAACTGGGTGAAGCCGGCGGATATAGCGAGAACGATCGCTTACCTGTGCTCGGACGATTGCCGCGCAACGTCGGGCACGGTGGTCCCGGTTTACGGCCGCGCCTGAATTCTGACGCAGCCGCATTTCTTGGTGTCATTCTCAGCGCAGCGAAGAAACCCATCTCTCCCTCGACGCCTGTGTGTGGCGAATTGCTATTCTGGGGAAATCAGCAAATTCCCCACACACAAGCGTCGAGGGAGAGCCTTGTGGCTGCATTGGACGTCGTCCTTTGGACAACATGACGGCTTGGCCGCAATCGCTTTCGGACAGAGATCTGCATTTCTCCAGGATCCTGGCCTTGGGTCCGCTTGGCAAACGCCCGATACGGACGTAAGGACATAGTGACACAGGTGGCTGGTTAAGAAGCCGGGACTTGTAGACGCCTCCGGTGTTTTCGTTCGGCAGTAGGAGGGAACGACGATGAGCGAGCAGAACAAAACGCTATACGAGCGGCTCGGTGGTTACGACGCGATCGCAGCAGTGGCAAATGACCTTGTGGCACGGCTCAACAAAGATCCTCAACTCGGTCGCTTCTGGGCGCATCGCGGTGAAGACGGCATCAAGCGCGAGAAGCAGCTTCTGATTGATTTCCTGTGCGAGCGCGCAGGTGGGCCGATCTACTACCGGGGCAGAGAAATGCTGTTGGCCCACCGCGGCATGAAGATCAGCGAGAGCGACTAGAACGTGTTCCTCGGACACGCCGCTACGAAGTTCAAGGTGCCGGAGTCCGAACAGCGCGACGTAGTCGCATTCGTCCAGAGCTTCAAGAAAGATATCGTCGAATAGGAGTCACACGATGTCATACAAGCATCCGTCGGGCGAAGAATTTGGAGGCGTTATCGGTCGCACAGTCGCGGAGTCGAAGCCGTGGTGGCCTGAGCCAAAGCTACCGCAGGGCGCGCCGAACATAGTGATCGTGGTGCTCGACGACAGCGGCTTTGCGCATTTCGGCTGCTATGGATCTACCATCGAGACGCCCAACATCGACCGGCTCGCCGCCGGAGGCCTGCGCTTCACGGGTTTTCACACTACCGCGCTGTGCTCGCCGTCGCGCGCGTGCCTGCTAACAGGACGCAATCATCACGCGGTCGGAATGCGCGCCATCTCCAACATGGACACCGGCTTTCCCAACATGCGCGGCGCGCTCCCCCGCTCCGCCGCGACGCTGGCTGAGATCTTGCGCGAACACGGTCACGTCACGTTCGCCGCCGGAAAATGGCATCTGGCGCCGATGGCGGAATGCACCGCGGCCGGACCGTTGCACAATTGGCCGCTGCAGCGCGGATTTGATCGTTACTACGGCTTCCTGCAGGCCGAAACCGATCAATTCTATCCCGAGCTGACCTCCGACAATCACTTTGTCGATACGCCCGGTACGGTCGTCGAGGGTTATCACGTGTCCGAGGATATCGTCGACCGCTCGATCGGTTTCATTCGCGACACCAAGTCATTAGTTCCCGAGCGGCCATTCTTCCTTTACCTCGCCTTCGGTGCGACTCATTCGCCTCATCAGTCGCCGCGAAGCTATCTGGAGAAGTATCGCGGACGCTTCGATGTCGGCTGGGATGCCGCGCGCGAGGAATGGTTCGGTCGGCAAAAACAATTCGGAATCGTGCCCAGGGACACGCGCCTCGCACCGCACAATCCCGGCGTAAGGCCGTGGGCGGATCTATCGGACAAGGAACGCCTGTTTGCCGCGCGGCTGCAGGAAGCGTTCGCCGCGATGCTGGATCATACCGACGCGCAGATCGGCCGCCTCACCGCATTTCTCAAAGAGCTCAACCTGCTCGACGACACGCTGTTCATCGTGATGTCCGACAACGGTGCCAGCCAAGAGGGCGGCCCTACCGGCGTGCTCGACGAAATGCGCTACTTCAACGGCATGCGCGAGGATCTCGACACCGCGGTCGCACGGCTGGACGACATCGGCGGACCGAATAGCCATTGCAATATACCGTGGGGATGGGCGCAGGCGGGTAACACGCCGCTCAAGTGGTACAAACAGAATACTCACGGCGGTGGAGTGAGAGATCCGCTGATTATTCACTGGCCCGCGAAGCTTAGAGCGCCGGGACAAATCCGCGCGCAGTTCTGCCACGCGATCGATCTCGCTCCGACTGTGATGGATCTGCTGAATATTGAGCCGCCGAGCGTGGTCGCCGGGGTGCCGCAGATGCCCGTTCATGGCACCAGTCTCGCGC
>JBAWCX010000693.1:0-3099 GCA_049590495.1 Binatus sp. (SeqCode) | reverse complement strand
CTTCACCGGTCCGGAATACGATTGCCTCATTATATATTCATCTCGCTAATCATCTGCTCGGCCAGGCCGAACGACAGCGTCATGCCGGAGCCGCCGACCGCGGTGACAATGCGAACTCCCGGTGCGGCGTCGATCGCGACCCAGGATTTCTCCGGATGCTTGGCGTACACGCCGTACCATCGCTGCGCGATCGAGAGATCCGGCGCGACCAGGAACTCGCGCACGTTTCGCATCACGAGTTCGTCGATTTCGGTCTTGTTGAACACATCGACTGCGCGACCGTACTCGTGCGAATCGCCCAACGTCAACGCGCCGTCGGCGGTCTGCGAGACGAGCGTGTGAATGGCGAAGCGATCGTAGTCGGCCAGTTCGCGCGCGATACGCTCCTTGTATTTCGGCAACGTCGCCGTGCAGATTTCGAATGCGGGATAGAAGCGCAACGTGAGACCGGCGGCGAGGGCCGGGCCGAGCTCCCAGCCGTTTTTCTGCGGCGCCGTGCGCATCATCTGAAGCTTGCAACGGTCGATCCCGCTAGCGGCAAACAATTCTGAAAAGAGTGTTTCGAAATCGTCGCCGCCGCATACCACTGCGTGCGCGGCTTCCCATACCTCCGCGCCGGCTTCGATGCGCGGTAACTGAATCGAACGCACGGCGGTGCCGAAGCGGAACTGAACGCCAAATTTCTCAGCGAGAAACTCCGGCAATCTGGCAAGAATTTGGCGCGGATCGACGGTCAGTTCGGTAGGACTCCAGATACCGCCGAGAAGTCCCATCGGATTAACCGACTGACTCTTCTCAAGTACTTGAGCCGGCGAAAGCCACGTGCAGGTGTAGCCGAGGACGGGCGCGCGCTCGACGAACTCGCGCGCCACGTCGGCCTCGTCGCGATGGTAAACGACGTGAAGCGAGCCGGTCGGACGATACGGCAGCGCCGACGCGTCGAGTATCTCATTCCAGATTTGACGGCTGCGCGTCGCCATCTGATGAACCGCGCCGGCTCGCTGCCCTATCGGCCAGATCATCCCGAAGTTACGCACCGACGCTCCCTGCGCGCGAGGAGTGCGCTCGAAGACGACCACCGATCGCCCGCGCTTCGCCGCGAAGTAAGCATGCGCGAGCCCAAGGATGCCGGCGCCGACGATTGCCACGTCAGCTTTTCGATTTGCGCTCATCTGGAACTCCACAGCAATAGCACTTGACGCTGCCGTGGTCAGCGCCCCGGCATTGAACCGCGATTCGGGTTGACGGTATGTACTTGTTGTATGCGGGGATTCAGCATCAGGCTCCGTGGATATGCGGCAGCGGGCCTCCTGGCGGTATCTGTCGCGCTGATCGCGATCGTGACGATGGCGCAAAATGCGCGCGGCACGGACCTGACGACGCCTTCCTTCCTGGTTGCCACTCGCGATCTGCAGGACCCGTTCTTCCAGCACTCGGTGATTCTGATGGTGCCGTCCACGGAGCCGCCGCTTCTCGCCGGCCTCATAATAAACAATCCCGGCAAAGAGCGGGTTCAGGATATGTTCCCGCAGGCGCGCCCGCCGAAGGGCGCCGGTGAAACGACATACAATGGCGGGCCAGTGGAACCGGAAGAGGCGTCGGTGATATTTCGCGCGCCGTCGGCAATCGGATCTGCGAGCAGGGTTTTCGACGACACGTACGTAGCGACCGGCCGCGACGCGATCGCCGCGGTCCTGAAGGATCCACGGGTCGCCGATCTCCGCGTCATCCTGGGCAAAGCCCAATGGCTGCGCGACCAGCTCCAAAGTGAAGTGATGGCGGGCGCATGGTATGTCGTTCCGGCGAAGTCCGACCTGATTTTCAGCGATCCGAAGGACCTGTGGTCCACCCTGGTGAAGGGCGGCGATCTTGAGGAAGCCGGCGCAAATCCGTTTTCATCGCAAACGTTGCCTTACAGGCGGCTGGATGGTACAAACTGTCAGCGTCGAATCTCACCGAATTGGTTGGGAGAGGGGTTGAGCCAAAATCCCGCAGGACTTCTCAAGGGGAAACATCAATGGCACGGTTGAAGGAACGCAGTTTCGGTCAGGTACTTCGTGATCGCCGGCGGCAGCTCGACCTCACGCAGGAAGAGGTCGCGCGTCGCATCAAGACTTCAACGCCGTACATCGGACACCTCGAATCGGCAAAACGTCACCCGTCGGACAAGATCGTGACCCGGCTCGCCGAAGTGCTCGGACTCGATCGGCGGGAGCTATTTTTTCTCGCCAATCCGCGCGCGATGGCTATTCTCAGCCCCGAGCCGAAATCGGACGCGAAGACGGCCTGGGAAGATTTCCGCAAGGACGAACCACTCAGGCGAATCCACAACATCTCGAACGACGAGATGGAAATGCTGGCGCGCGTGGCGCTGATGGGCGACGTGAAGTCGCCGCGCGACTTCATCTATATACTTACCACGGTTCGTCACGCGGTCGGCAGATAACGAAATTCAGATCGTCTTGCGAAAGGCGTCGGCCGGCGTCACGCGCATCGCGCCCACCACTGGAATCGCGGCACTCAAGATACTGATAACCGTGGCGGCGAGCAGCGCCTCGAGCGCCGCGCCGTAGGTCACGGTCAGATAGCCGGCGCTTTCCAGCACTGCGCGCAGCGTCGTGCCGCTGCCGAACTGCCACAGCGCCAGCGCGCATCCGAGCGCGCCGCCTGCAGTGCCAATCAGCGCGCACTCGCCGAGCAGCAGGCGCGCAATATACGGCTGGTTGAACCCGAGCGCTCGCAACACCGCGACGTCGCGCAATCGTTCGCGGATCATCATCGACATCGAGTTGGCCGCGATCAAAAAAATCGTCAGGGCGATCACCGCGGATACCGCGGACACAATGCCGCGGATGTCCCCGACCGTGGACATCAGGCCGGACACCGCTTCGCTTTCAGTCATCGACGCGGTTTCGAAATCCGAGTTGTGAAAGGTGCGATCGATTTCGTGAATGACAGATGAGAGATGGCTGGCCGAGTCGACCCGCGTCACCAGGAATCCCGCCGGATGTTTTTCCTCGGGGATACCGATCGCCTTTTCCGCCTCGACCAGGTATTCGCGCCGAAACATGAAAAAATTCGGATAGTTGTCCGCCGGGA
>JBAWCX010000692.1:0-8757 GCA_049590495.1 Binatus sp. (SeqCode) | reverse complement strand
AGCTAGACCTTCCCCGGTTGCTCGAGTTCTGAGCAAGCCCACCCGCTTGATAGCCGCCGAATGCGCCCTTGCGTCCGCCTGTCGCATTAGCTCCGCCGCCAAATCCTCGCGTCTGACTGTTGGCGCGATTCGCCGTTGCAGGCCTGTTAGACCCCATCCTATTTGCCGGCTGTGCCGGGGCATTCGCGTTTCGTAAGGGCTGGTTCTGCGCCAGATTTCCGTTCGAGCTCCCGAGTCCCGGATTGTTAGGAAGAGTGCTTGCCTTCGGGAAAGTCGGCTTCGCTATGTTGGGATTGACTCCCGCGTACGGCTTGGCTTTGGAGGGATTGTATGGGCGAGTAGATGGTCCTGCCAGCCTGTTGGGGGAACTCGTTCCGCGGACAGGGTTTGGTCGAGGACGCCCGCCAGCTCCCCCTGGACCTCCGACGCCGCCTGGCCCGCCAACTCCCCCCGGTCTACCGACTCCCCCGGGCCCGCCGACTCCCCCGGGTCCGCCGACTCCTCCAGGCCTACCGACTCCTCCGGGCCCGCCGACTCCACCAGGTCCGCCGACACCACCAGGCCTGCCGACACCACCGGGCCCGCCGATTCCCCCCGGACGGTTTGCAGCCGGAGGTCTTGCAGGATAGTTGCCCCGTGGTGGGACCGGCGAATTGGACACGTAAACATTGTTGTTGTAGTGAACCGAACCGCCACCGTCATCTGACCAATCGCAGTCCCAATCGTCATCGCCTTCGTTAATAAGCGCCCCCAGGGCCATCCCGGCCCCGAACGACAACAAGCCAGTCGCCAACATCTCGGTCCCGGTATATCCAGCGGGCTCCTGCACGGGAGCTCCGTAGGCTGTCGCGGGGTCATATTGGGGCGCATACACGACGTCCTGTTGGGCTGGCTGAATAATTACTGTTTGCTGCTGTGTCGCGGGCTGTGCCACGCCTTCCGATGACGCGGGTGGAGGTGCGGGTTGAACTTCCACCTTTTGTTGTGCGGTACTCTTAAGGGTCCCAGCCTCCACCGCTCGAGAACGCAGGGACTGGATTGCCTCCATCACGTCATCCGGCTGGTTGTAGTATGCTGCCCCGAGCGCCGACGTCCACGCCAAGCTGTCGTTCATCGTTTGTAGGACTGGAGAGAATTGTGCCAACGACTTGATGCTGGGGTCCCACGGTTGCGCATTCACCTGAGCAGCCAGTTGTTCGTGCGGAAGACTCGAGTTGAGCTGAAGCCACTTATGCGCTTCTACCACTTGATCTGGATAGGTTGAAGCTACCAGGATTCGGGCGACCAATAAGTCAGGATACAATGCGATCGGCGAAACCAGCTCCTCCAGTTCTTTCTGGGTAGCAGCCCCTGGAGCCGGTCCGGGTTCAGCCGAAGCAGCGGCAGGTTGATCCGCGCCGAACGAGTACCCGGTCATCGTCGGCGATGTGCCTGCTATTACCGCAACTGCGAGTATCAACGGCAAAGACCGCCCTTTGCGCCGGCCTAGTAATCTTATTGCTTGAATACGCCGCTGCTGACCGCGTAAAGATCTGATCGTCATCGCCTTTTTCATGGGGTCAAGTGTCCTTCCCTCTCATCAGTCCTGTGTTGGGGGTGAAGTAGAGCTGTTTTCTCCATCAAGCTCAGCACGATATTTGCCGAATTGTGAAGTGAGCTTCTATCGGACCAAGGTCTGATTTCTAGGTTGCGCGCCGGTAAGTCACAATTCCGACAACTCGTATTTCTAATTGCGAAGAGAGCCGGAGTTGAAAGAGCAAATGATAATGAAACGATTGGCGATGGCTATGTTGGTTCAAATCATAGCGGTAGTGCCATTTGGTAGCGGAGCGTTTGCGCAGGGCCCGTTGCGTGCTCCGAGTGCATCTGAAATCGATGGGAAAGTAACGGCTTCCCTGAACGAACTCTATTCCCAAAACGAGGCTGCGAGAGCGCTCGCCGCGAAAGCAAAGGCAATACTCGTCTTTCCTGACATACGAAAAGGGGCCTTTATAGTAGGGGCCCAATATGGCTACGGAGCTCTCCGTAAGGGTTCACAAACATCGGCCTATTACAGGACCAGCGCCGCCTCGTATGGTTTTCAGGGTGGTGTGAAGAAGTTTGCATACGCATTGTTCTTCATGACCGATTCATCGCTTGACTACCTCGACAAGAGCGGCGGCTGGGCGATAGGTACCGGACCCAGTGTCGTGGTGGTTGACCAGGGGATGGCGCGATCGCTCACTACTACGAGCCTGCGCTCGGATGTCTATGCTTTCGTCTTCGGCCAGTCGGGTCTGATGGGTGGAATGGGTATCGAGGGCTCAAAGGTCACGAGAATCACACCAGGAGCTTGAACATCGTTTGGTGCCCCGGACCGTTCTGGGCTGAAGCGGCTGCAGTTGCCTCCGCCCGCGTCAATGGCATCGCTGGGTTCAGGGCAAATCCGAGTATCACCAAATTCAATACCCACATAATTCTGCGCTCTCTCTTTTTTTCTCCTCGGCAATGGTCGCTTATTTCAGCGCTTCGGGCACAATGTTGTACCGACGATTCTTAGGCTCTGCATAGCCGCGCGGCTTTTGCCTTTTCGGAAGCTTCACAGACGGTTGTTTTACGTCCTGGTAAGGAACCAGACTTAGAAAGTGCGAGATACAGTTAAGACGTGCGCGCCTCTTGTCATCTGCGTTGACAATGTACCACGGCGCGAATGGAGTATCGGTGGCGAGAAGCATCGCGTCGCGTGCTCGCGAGTAATCATACCAGCGTTGGTGAGATTCCAGATCCATGGGGCTGAGCTTCCATACCTTCCGACCGTCGTTGATACGACCAAGAAACCGTTTTGTCTGTTCCTTCTGACTCACCTCGAACCAATACTTTACGAGGATGATTCCATTCTCGATCATCGCGCGTTCCCAGGTAGGGCACATTTCAAGAAAGCGGGTCGCCTCATCTTCAGTGCAAAACCCCATGACTCTCTCGACGCCCGCGCGGTTGTACCAACTGCGATCGAAGACAACAACCTCTCCCCCTGCCGGCAGATGACGAATGTAACGCTGAACGTACATTTGAGACTTTTCACGCTCGGTCGGTGCCGGTAGAGCTACGAGTCGGAAGACTCTAGGGCTGACTCTTTCAGTAATTCGTTTGATAACTCCACCCTTGCCAGCGGCGTCGCGACCTTCGAAAACCACAACGATCTTGAGCTTTTTGTGCTGAACCCAGAGCTGTAATTTCACGAGCTCGGACTGCAGTTTTGCGAGATGCTTCTCGAAATCTTTGCGTTTCAGCTTCTTGGTTAAGTTCGTTGAAGCTGCCGCGCGGAGCTGTTTCGGTCGTTTATCTTTGGGATGGTCTTCCAATTGCTAACTCCTATCGAAAACCGCGTGCAGCTTTAACATTTAACCGCGATGGCTCCACTGCGTGTCGCTCAGGTTCCACCCGCCGCCTAACGCCTTGTAGAGGTTCACGATTGCTAGAAGTTGATCGCGTTGAGTCTGTGCGACCGCATCTTCTGCTGGAAACAGCAACTGTTCAGCTTCCAGCACTTCGAAGTAGCTCGCGCGTCCCGCATTGTATCTGAGCAACGAGAGATCGACTGATTCTCTCAACGAGCCCACCTGGTGAACGAGAGCCGCACGCTGATCAATCAACGTCTGTTCCGCGATTAGTGAGTCGGACACTTCCTGGAACGCCACAAGAACGGTCTGTTTGTATTGAGCGATCGTCTGGTCCCAGAAAGCCTGCTGTGCGTAATAGCTCTCGATCAATCTGCCTCCTTGGAAGAGCGGACCGGCGAAGCCGCCGGCGATGTTCCAGATGCTGAAGCTCGATTCAAAAACATCGCCGATATTGGGGCTTTGGCCCCCATAAAGCGCGGTTATGCCGATCCGGGGGAAGAAATTGGCCACTGCCACACCAATCTCCGCGTTGGCACCAATCATGGTTTGTTCGGCCTGCATGATATCAGGCCGGCGCTGGAGGAGGTCCGTGGTCAGGCCCACCGGAGCAATTGGCATGGACTGCTCGGTCAGGTCCATCCCTCGTTCTATCTCCCGGGGATAGGCGCCTAGCAGCACACTGAGCGCGTTCTCCTGTTGAACTCTGGCGCGTTGCAGACTCGCAATACTGGCGATGCTGAAATCGTATGCTGCTTGCGCACGTTCGACAGGCAATTTGCTGTCTTTTCCGAATTCAAACCGTTGACTGAAAAGGTCTAGCGTTTGTTTGTAAGTCCGTGAACTTTCTTGCGCGATAGCCATTTCTCGATCCAGTTCGATCAGACGGAAGTAGCCAGTCGCAACATCGCTCACTAGCGTCAACATCACGCCACGCCGGACATCTTCTTGAGCGAACAAATTCGCGCGTGCCGCCTCAGTCGATCTCCGAATACGGCCCCATACATCGATCTCCCAGGTGGCGTTGAGCAAAGCGCCAAAAGCATTGAAGGTCAGATTTCCGCCCGCTTCCTCGTTTGGCAAAAAGATCCTTTCTCGCCCCGCGAACGCCTGATAGCCCGCTTGTGGATAGAACGGCGAGGCAGCCACCCAGACCAGCGACCGAGCCTGATCAACCCTCGCTACAGCGAGTTGCAAGTCATAGTTGTGCGCCAGTGCCACGGCAATCAGCTGCTGGAGGTTCTGATCTTTGAAGACACTCCACCAAGGCAGATCAGCGAGCGAGACATTCTCGGCCGGTCCGATCTGCGATCGGAATTCGTCTACTGGCGCTGCATCGGGTCTTTTGTAGTCAGGACCGACCTCGATCTTCCAGAGCTTACCCCAGAAACCTTTCGGTTCGGCTGTCGGCGAGCAACCCGTCAGAAATAGGAGGCCGGATAAAACGACGATCGACCCCAGAGTTATAGACTTTGTTGAAGAGCGCGTTATCACCGAAGACTCCTATTGGATCGCGGCAAGCATCTTGCGGAACCTCGAAAGCGTAAACATGGTGTAAGCGGCTCCGATCAAGAGCATCTTGGTCATGTCCGGCCACACCATCGCCGGAGTCGCGTTCCTGAACAGTACCGCCTGAGAAAAACTGACGAAGTGCGTCGAGGGTACAAACTGCATAAACTTTTGGAGCGCGATCGGCATGCTCTCGAGAGGCGTCTGCCCGCCCGAGAGGAGGCTCATGACAATGAATACCGGGAACGCTAACAATCCGAATTGCGGCATCGAACGAACCAGCGTGGAGAGCATTACGCCGAGGGCTGTAACAGAGAAGAGATAAATGACGAGACCCACCAAGAAAAGCGTAATTGAACCGGCGATAGGAACTCCGATCGCTCCCCTCACGACCAGAAAAAGCGAAAGCATTACCGCCACGACTACGACCAGCCCATTGGCCCAAATCTTCGCGAACATCAGCTCGTAGGGGCTCAGGGGCATAACCAGCAGATGCTCAATCGTTCCATGCTCGCGCTCGCGAAGAACCGCGGCACCGGTTAGAAAAATTGCAAGTACAGAGATGTTGTTGATAATCTGGTTGATAGCCACAAACCAGCTTTGTTGCATGTTTGGGTTAAATCGCGCCCGGGTCTCTAGCCGAACGAGATCTCGATTTTCGCGTTTTCCTTTGCCGGCCCAATAGGGTTCAGCTTCCGCACTGATGATTTTTTGAATATACGATGGACCTCTGCCCGCCTGGCTCATGGCGGTAGCATCGGTGATAACCTCGACGGTAGGTGTGGAGCCCTTTGTGAGATCGTGCTGGAACTTCGGCGGGATGTCGATAACGAAAGTGTATTCGCCTTCGTCCATTACACGGTTAATCTCGCCAAAGGGTATAACGGCCGCGGGTAGAAACAGCGGCGGCAATAGTGAGTCACGTATCTGCCGCGAGACCGTCGAATGGTCTTCGTCCACGACTGCAACGGACGCATTTATGACGTCCATGACAGCGCTCTTCGCAGGCGTATAGACCGAGAAGGTAAACGAGTAGGCGATCAGAAAGAGCAGTACCGGATCGCGAGCAAGGCTGAGTAGTTCCTTGATACCAAGCTGACCGATGTGCCGTAAGTGCCGCAACGCCTAGTTCTCCTGCTTTTTCAGCAACGCGACGGAAGTGCTGAAGTAGATAAGGGCGAGAACTCCAAGGGCGGCCACATTTCGCCACAAAGACGAAAAATCCAGAGCCTTGGTAAATGTCCCGACACTGATCGCCTGGAAGTAGGTGCTAGGAAAAATCCTCGCTGCAAACCAGGCTCCGCCTTTCAGCGACGATACCGGAACGAACATACCTGAGAACTGCACGGCAGGAAGAATGGTTATTATCGCGGCCGCAAAAATCGCGGCTGTTTGCGTGGGTGCGAACACCGAAATCAGCAAACCGAAGCCCGTGGTGGCCAGCACGTATATCACTCCGCCAAAGACGAGCGTCTGCCAACTTCCCTTTAGCGGGACATGAAAGAGCAGGATCGCGATTGCCACCAGAGTTGCGAATTGAACCAGCGCCACGCCAATGTATGGCAGCTGCTTGCCTGCAAGAAACTCCAGCCTGGTAGCAGGAGCAGCATAGAAGTTTGCGATTGAGCCGAGCTCCTTTTCACGAACAACGCTAAGCGCCGTGAGCATGCTCGGAATCAAGATCAGAAGGAGCATGATGTCACCCGGCACCATCGCGTAAATGCTCTTAAACGCCTGATTGTAAAGTGCGCGTGCTTCAACTTTTATCGGCTTGGAAGGCGGCGGAAGCCCTTTCGACTCGCGCAACTTGGTCTGATACTGGTCGTGGACACTTTCGACGTAGCCACGGGCGGTTTCGGCCCGAAAGGGCTGGGCAGCATCGATGAAGACGTTCACGTCCGGCTGCCGGCCGCGCTGCAAATCCTTCTGAAAGCCGGGAGGCAGTTCTAGGGCGAGACGTAACTCGCCGTTTCGGAGTCGGCGGTCGAGCTCGGAGTAGTTGGGTATGGGAGAGTTCTCCACGAAATAGTAGGAGCCGCGAAAGCTATCGACATAGTCGCGGCTCGCGGGACTTCCGTCGGAGTCCAGCACTGCAAACGGAAGATGGTCCACGTCGAGAGAGATGCCGTAACCAAAGACGATCATTAGTAGGATCGGACCCAGCACCGCGAACGCCAGTCTTACGGAGTCGTGTTGAAGTTCGACCGCTTCGCGGCGCGCGAAAGCCCACACCCGACCGAAGCTGAATCGGCTCGGGGGTGCGTCGACATGACTGGGAGCATCGGCGATTTCGGTTTCCTCGGGCACTGCCGCGGACACGGCGGATTTATCGGCGGCCTCCTCGAGATAGCCTATAAACGCATCTTCCAGGTTCCTTGCCTTTCGCTCGGCGACGAGGCTGGCTGGCGGTCCTTGAGCAAGTACTTTTCCCGCATGCATCATTGACATGCGGTCACATCGCTCCGCTTCGTTCATGAAATGAGTGGAGAGAAAGATCGTGACGCCATTCTCGCGTGAGAGTTTGATCAGCAGTTCCCAAAACCCGTCGCGCGCTACAGGGTCAACCCCGGAAGTCGGCTCATCGAGAATGAGCATCTCGGGCTCATGGATAACTGCGACAGCAAGCGACAGCCGTTGACGGATTCCCAAAGGGAGACTCTCGGTCAGAGTGTCAGCGACAGACTCAAGCTGAAAGAGCGCCAGCAAATCCGCGACGCGCTTTCGTCCCGACTCTTCAGGAAGGTCGAAAAGCCTGGCATGCAGCACAAGGTTTTGGCGCACCGTCAATTCGGTGTAGAGCGAGAAGGCTTGCGTCATGAAGCCTACCCGTCGGCGCGACTCCACGTCGCCGCCTTTTACCGGCTTCCCGAACAGCAACGCAGTACCATCGGTGGGCGGCAGCAGCCCAGTCAACATTTTCATCGTCGTAGTCTTGCCGCAGCCATTCGAACCGAGGAATCCGAATATCTCGCCTTGCTCGATGCGAAAGTTCACGTGATCGACTGCGGTAAAAGCGCCGAATCGTTGCGTAAGGCCGTGGGCTTCGATAGCCGGGGGGCCACCGCTGGATTGGCGAGGCGTAATCACCGGCTCCTTGTGTCCTCGGCGCGATTCCTCTGGAAGCAGGGCAATGAAGGCCTGTTCAAGCGTCTTTTCGCTGGTTTGGCTCTTTAATTCATCCGAGGTGCCGGTCGCCAACACCTTCCCGGCGTTCATCGCGACCAGCCAGTCGAACCGTTCCGCCTCGTCCATGTAGGCGGTAGCCACCATCACGCTCATGCCGGTCCGGCGGGCGCGAATGCGGTCTATAAGTTCCCAGAATTGTCGACGGGCGAGCGGGTCAACGCCGGTTGTCGGCTCATCCAGAATAAGCAGATCGGGATCGTGAATCAGCGAACAACAGAGGCCCAGTTTCTGCTTCATCCCGCCCGATAGCTTGCCGGCAGGACGATCGCGGAATGGCGTCAGGTCCGTGCTGGCAAGTAATTCCTTGATTCGCCATTCGCGTTCTTTGCGCGACTGCCCGAACAGGCGTCCGAAGAAATCTACGTTCTCGAAGATCGATAGGGTTGGATAGAGGTTCTTGCCAAGTCCCTGAGGAAGGTATGCGATTCGCGCGGACACCGCAGTGCGGAAACGCGCGTCCGATATATTGCCGCCCAGCACTTCGACGCTGCCTGCTTGTAGTTTTCGAACTCCAGCGATGATTCCGAGAAGAGTGGATTTGCCGACACCGTCAGGGCCTATTAGCCCGATCATCTTCTGCGAAGGGAACTCGAGGCTAATCTCATCAAGCGCGATAGCCTTGCCATAGCGCTGAGTAACCTTCTTTACGCTGGCGACCGCACGGGCCGTGCTCAGCTCGATCTTC